>NZ_JBQOUY010000009.1:0-85151 GCF_052216985.1 Acidaminococcus nyctereutis | reverse complement strand
CTTTCAGTTCTTCGTGGTGGTTGAGGTGAAATGTAGCTTAGATATGTCTTTATTTTATCGTAAGACAAGGGGTCTTGTGAACAGGAGTGTCCACAAGACCCCAACATTTATTATAGAACCTTTTTTTTGCAGAAAACGCCTTTCTATTAAAGGATTTTTTGTTATAATAAATGGGATATGTTTTTTTACCATGCGGAAAGAGCAAAGGAGAAGAAGTTGGAAGGATATAAGGAATATTCAGAGAGCAGCTCCGGACGGAAAATGTTCCAGTGGGGAGTCCTGGCCCTGATCGCTGCCAGCTGGGCCTATGAAGGGTACCATACTTTCGGCCTGGGACAGTTCAGCCTGATGGGCTGGGGATACAATCTCCTGTTTCTCATCCTCTGGTGCTGGCGCTGTCTGTTCCAGTACAGCCTCTTGCTCACAGAGGACCGTCTCATCGTAGTGATGTACGGCCTGGGACTGGAACGGCGCATGACGGTGTACCTGAAGGACTTGGAAAGTTTTTCCAATCACTACAAAAAGAGCTTCTTCCGGAAAACCGCCATCAGGAAGTACGTACATCGATATTCTTCCCTGGACCCCCATCCGCAGAGGATCCTGGTATACCGGGAAAAGGGAAAACTGTGCGCCCTGCTGTTCAAATCCAGCGATGCACTGATCGATCAGCTGGCCCGGCGGTATCCCAATCAGTTTTTAGATTTTCCAGAATAAAGGAGTCAAGGACATGAGCAACATCTATGTAGGAAAAATCATTGCGGTGAACAAACAGCGCGCCAAAGTAAAAATCGAACAGAGACCGGGAGAACAGCGGCCGAAACTGCTGGACTGCTGGAACGCCTGCAAAGCCAAACAGGGGACCCGGGTCATTGTGGGGAAGCAGAGCCTGGACGAAAAGAGAATGAAAATGATCATCTGGGGGATCCCAGCGTTGACCGCCGTGGCGGGAGCCGCTTTTGGACGGGCCATCGCTCACTTCTTTTCCATCCCTGTCTGGCAGATGGTGGTGCTCAGCATGCTGGTATGGCTGGCCCTGGGACTGTATTATGCCCGGAACTTCCGGAAAAGTGTCCATGCCAAAGTGGAACAATGGACCATCACAGGCTATTATAGTGATGGAGAGATCTATGATGCCAAAGGGAACAAAGTGGAGGTCTGACCGATGCTGGGGAAAAATCATCTGACGCTGCTCCTGGTCCTGGCGGCGGGAGCTGTCATCGGGGGGCTTCTGGGCGACAGCCTGCAGGCTTCCCAGCCTCTGGGCGGGGCAACTGATTATCTGGTCCGGAAATACCAGGTGCTGACCGTTCCTCCGTCGGTTTTCGATCTGTATATCGCCAAACTGACCGTGGGACTTGATTTTTCCCCCAATCTGGCAGCTGTCCTGGGCATGATCCTGGCAGGGATCCTGTTCCACAAACTATAGGAGAGGCATATGGAACTGATTCTGGCGTCCGGCTCCCCCCGCCGTCTGGAACTGCTCCGGCAGATCGGCCTGGAGCCCCGGGTGGTGGTGAGCCATTGTGAAGAAGAAAAAACGGACCGGGATCCAGCCCAGCTAGTTTGCCACAACGCCCTGGCCAAGGGACGGGACGTGTGCCGCCGGCTGGGGGATCAGGTCCCGATCCTGGCAGCTGATACAGTGGTAGTCCTGGAGGGAGAGATCCTAGGAAAACCCAGGGACCCTCAGGAGGCTGCCGCTATGCTCCGGAAACTCAGCGGCCGGAGCCACCAGGTCCTTACAGGCCTGGCTCTGTTCTACCGGGGAAAAGTGCTGACCCATGTGGAGACTACACAGGTACAGTTCTCTCCTCTTTCTGAAAAAGACATCACAGGATACATCCGTACAGGCGAACCTCTGGACAAGGCCGGAGCTTATGGCATCCAGGGGAAAGCCGCTCTTTTCATTCCAACCATCAACGGGTCCTACAGCAATGTGGTGGGACTTCCTTTAGCAGCCTTGAAAAAACTCTTTGCAGAATTGGATGTGACAGAAGATGACGCACTATCTCATACGGGAGATGCTTCCGGAGGAACGGCCTCGTGAACGGCTGATGGCTCATGGCCCGGAAGTACTGACGACTACAGAATTATTGGCCATCTTGATCGGCAGTGGGCGGAAGGACCATTCCGCCTTGGATATCGCCCGGGAACTGACGGGAGATTTTCTGAAGGATGCCCGGCTGGCCCGCACCCAGGATATCCGGGAACTGACCCGGATCCCGGGCATCGGTCCGGCTAAGGCTGCGGTGATCCTGGCGGCGCTGGAACTGGGGCGCAGGCTGGCAGGCGCGGAAAGCCAGCCTTTCAAAGCCATCCATTGCCCGGAGGATGGGGCTATGCTGGTGATGCCCCGGCTCCGGTACGAGAATCATGAACATTTTTTGGTGGTGCTGCTGAACAGCAAAGGAAAAGTAACGGGAATCGAACCGATTTCAGAAGGCTCTCTCAATGCCTCGGTGGTCCATCCCCGGGAGGCCTTTGCTCCGGCGCTGCTCCACCATGCAGCGGCCATCCTGGCCGTCCATAACCATCCTTCCGGGGATCCCAGCCCCAGCCGGGAGGACCGGGAACTGACCCGGACCCTGTGGGATACGGGGAAAGTCATGGGGATCCCTCTGGTGGATCATCTGATCATCGGGGATGGGGTTTATTATAGTTTCAAAGAACACGGTTTGCTGTAAAAGGGGGTAGGAAGGAATGCTGGACCTGCTAGGGTCGTTCTCCACTGACATGGGAGTGGATCTGGGGACGGACCGTACCCGGATTTGCCTGAAAGAAGAAGGGATCATCCTGGACGAACCTTCCGCTGTGACGGTGGAGACCCGCCGGGGCAAGATCCTGGCCCAAGGAAAAGCAGCTCGGCAGATGCAGGGCCGCACTCCTTCCGGGATCTCTGTGATCTGGCCTCTCCAAGATGGGGTCATCGCAGATTTCGATTATGCCCGTCTGATGCTGAAAGGGTTCCTGCATAAGGCGCTGGGACGGCGCCCTTTGCTGCGGCCTCGTCTGGTGATCAGTGTGCCTTGCGGGGTCAACAGTGTGGAGCGGCGGGCTGTCCTGGATGCAGCGATGGAAGCCGGCGCCGGAGAAGCTTATCTGCTGGAGACTCCTTTGGCGGCTGCTCTGGGAGCAGGGATCCCGGTCCGGGAAGCGAAGGCCTGTATGGTAGTGGAATTGGGAGCCGGCGCTACGGAAGCCGCCGTACTGGCCCAGGGAAAGGTGGCTCTTTCCCGGCTCCTCCGGTGTGGAGGCCGGAGCCTAGATGAGGCCCTTGTCCAGTATAGCAAGAAAAAGTATAATCTTCTTATCGGGAGTCTCCAGGCGGAGCAGGCAAAAATCGAAATCGGTACGGTGCGGGAAACGGCTCCGCCGGCTTTTATGGAACTGCGGGGACGGGATTTGATCACCGGGCTGCCCCGGAGCGTGACCATTGATCAGAACCAGATGCGGGAAGCTATATGGGAACCCGTCCACCGGATGGTGGACTGTGTCCGGACGCTCTTGGAACAGCTTCCAGATCTTCTGGCCCGGGATGTGGCAGAGCAGGGCATCGTCCTGACTGGCGGAGGCGCCCTGCTGCGGAATTTCGATTGGCTGCTGAGCCGGGAAACCGGCCTCAGGGTCTGGGTGGCAGAAAATGCCCTTTCCTGTGTGGCCAAAGGGACCGGCATCGCTGCCGGACATATGAATCTGTTCCGGAGAGGGCAGCACCCCCGCCGGAATGTATAATGGAGAGAAGTATTGCCTATGAGGAAGGAACAGAAAGTCAGACTGGGAGTCCTGCTGGCTGTCCTGCTGCTGGCAGGATGCCTGCTTTGGGACGCATTCCACCGTTTTCCTGCAGTGAATACGGTGCTGTCCACCCTGACCCGGCCTATCAGTTTTGTGGTGGGAGGGATCGGCAGCGGGGTCAAGGGCTCCGGGAACTACTTTGCATCTAAATCTTCTCTGGAAAAGGAAAATGCTGCCCTGAAAAAAGAAAATGAAGAACTCCGGCAGAACAATATTGAGCTGATGGGGATGAAAGCAGAAAACGAAAGGTTGGGGAAACTGCTGAAATTCAGCAATCTCCATCCCAAGTGGAACATGGTTTCAGCGCAGGTCATCAGCCGCGACCTGGGGGACTTCAAGGATGTGATCCTGATCGATAAGGGGAAGGAAGACGGCCTCCAGGTGAATATGCCCGTGGTCAACGCGTCCGGCCTCATCGGGATCGTGGACGGTGTCTATCCCCATAGGGCAAAGGTCCTTCTGATTTCCAGCCCCCGCAGCCGGATCGGCGGACTGAATCTCCGGGGAGATTCCCGGGCTGCCGGCATCGTCAATGGAGTGGCCGGACCGGATCTCCTGCTGGAAATGCGCAATCTGAGCCGGAACGCCGATATCCTGCCGGGTGATACCATCGTGACCAGCGGGTATAGCGGCTACCATCCGGAAGGCTTGGTCATCGGCACGGTAGAAGATGTGCAGATGGATACGGGCGGCCTGACCAAAATGGCGACCATTTCGCCCTCTGTGGATTATGGGCATCTGGAAGAAGCCCGAGTGATCACCAATTTCCAGGGCTTTGCTGACTTCCTGCGCAAGGAAGGGAAGGATCCTGATGACCAGAACGGCAAAGGAGGGAAATGATGGTACTGATCGGCTTTGCCTGGCTGCTGTTCACCCTGTTCCTGTTCACCTTGGAAAATCACTGGTTCCTGTTTTTCAATACCACCCAGTCCCCAGACCTGTTGCTGCTGTTTCTCCTGCTCTATGCCATGGACCAGGGAAAACGGAAGGGCGCAGTGTACGGACTGGGTATTGGCGCTTTATTGGACGTTGTCACGTTCAGTTATTTTGGCTGGCATCTGGCCACAAGGACACTGATCGGCTACCTGGTGGGGAAGAACCGGATGAACATGTTTGCTGACCGGCTGCCTACCTATCTGATCCTCACGGCTCTGGTGACCCTGCTGCTCCAGGTGGCCAGAGGCTTGTTCCTGTGTGTGGCACTGGGCCGCTGGCTCCCCCTTCTGCCCCTGGCTGCGGCTGCCTTGAAATGCATGGGCTGGAATCTGGCTGTGGCTCCGATCCTGTGGTTCTGCTATCATAAGCTGAAGAGACGGGTCCGCAGCCGCATGGATTATTATTATCATCTATAGGAGTCTGCCGTGCTGAACAAAAAATACGCTTACCGTTTGGAATTCATGATGCTGGCTGGGATTCTGATCATCCTGGTCCTCATCGGACGCATGTTCTATCTCCAGATCCTGAAAGGGGCCCAGTACCGCCGTCAGGCAGAAGGGAACCGGACCCGGTATACCCGGATCCTGGCCCCCCGGGGGATCATCTATGACTGCAATGGGGAAGAACTGGCCAACAATAAGCCGGGAGTCATGGTTTCTCTGGTCCGTCGTACAGATGCGTATCCGGAAGAGACTTTGAAACGGCTGTCCCAGCTGCTCCATATCCCTCTGTCTGAAATCAAGGAGACCATCCGGCTTTCCGGGGGCAGCTCGGAACCCATCCGGCTGGTCCGGAATGCGTCTCCGGAAGTGGTGGACAAAGTGGAAGAGAATCTCCGGTATCTGCCTGGAGTGATGCTGGAAGTCCAGCCGGTGCGGAATTATCCCAACAAAGGCCTGGCCGTCCACGCCTTGGGCTATGTGGGGGAAATCAGCGACTATGAAATTTCCCAGGGAGCCTACAGCGAACTGAAGGCAGGAGACATCATCGGGAAATTCGGCCTGGAAAATTACTATGATTCCTACCTCCGGGGAGAAGACGGCAGCTACCGGGAAGAAGTGGATGTAGCCGGCCGGGTGGTCCAGATCATGGACAAGGTAGATCCCAAACCGGGTCAGGGACTGGTACTCACCATCGATGCCAAGCTCCAGCGGATCGCGGAAGAAGCGGTGGACCGACAGCTGAAAGCCATCGGTGCCCGAGGCTGCGCCGTGGTGGCCCTGGATCCTAATAATGGGGAAGTGAAGGCCTTGGTTTCCCGACCGGGCTTCGATCCCAACTGGTTCGTCAACGGGATCAGTGAAAAGAACTGGAAATACCTGACCACGGATCCTTTCCATCCCATGACGGACAAGGTCATCGCCGGGGAATACCCTCCCGGATCCACCTTCAAGATCGTCACCGGGTCTGCGGCGCTGGAAGAAAAGAAAGTGACCCCGGATGAACTGATCTACGACTCCGGCCGTCACTGGCTCATCGATATGCGGAATGCCGGCGGGGAAGCCTTGGGCTATATCAATTTCAAACGGGCCCTGGCGGCTTCCGACAACGTCTATTTCTATGAAATGGGGAACCGGGTGGGCATCGATCTCTTGGACAAGTACGCTCGGGAATTCGGCTTTGGAGAGACCACGGGGATCGACCTCCACGGGGAAGCTCAGGGGCTTATCGCCACTCCGGACTACAAAAAGAAAGTCTTCGATGATGACTGGTATCTGGGAGATACCTTCAATACAGCCATCGGGCAGGGCTTCACCTTGGCCACGCCCATCCAGGTGGCAGAAATGCTCAGTGCCGTGGCTACCGACGGAAAACGGTACAAACCCCATCTGGTCAGTAAGATCCTCAACGATGACGGCAGTGTGGCCAAGACCTTTGAACCGGAAGAGGAGGGGAAACTGCCTATTTCCGAATCTACCCTGAAACTGATCCAGGACGGCCTGGAAGCGGTAACGGAAGAAGGGGGGACCGCTGCCTTCCTGAAGAACCTGCCTGTGCCCGTGGCCGGCAAGACCGGTACGGCAGAAAACCCCCACGGACTGGAGCACGGCTGGTTCATTGCCTATGCTCCGGCCAAGAAGCCTCAATTGGTGGTGGTCTGCATTGTGGAACAGGGCAGCTACGGGACCATTTCTGCAGCGCCCATTGTCAAGAGTATCCTGGAGTATGTATTCACCGATCCTCGGGTGCGGCGGCAGGGCACCAAAAAATAAGGAGAAAATATGCGTTGGTTTCATTCATGGAAAAAGTATTTTCGGAAAATCGATAAACCGCTGCTATTCAGCGTCCTGCTGCTGATCGCCATCGGGGTCGTACTGATCGGCAGTGCCACCCATGCCAATATCCCCGGTCCCCGCCGCTACAGTTACGTGGTGCGCCAGCTGAGCTTTGCCGGTATCAACCTGGTGCTGGGGGCCTTCCTCCTGCGCTTCGATTACCGGATCCTGAAAAGCCTGGCCCGGCCCCTGTACATCTTCAACATCCTCATGCTGCTGGCGGTGATGCTGGTGGGCAAAAGCGCTCTGGGGGCCCAGCGCTGGCTCCAGATCGGGCCTATCAGCATCCAGCCCAGTGAATTCGCTAAGGCCATCATGATCATCGGCCTGTCTTCCTATGTGGATGACCGGCTGCCCCTCCTGACAGATTTCCGCAGCTGGCTGCCGGTATTCGGCTACGTGCTGCTGCCCTTCCTGTTCGTCATGAAGCAGCCGGATCTGGGGACTTCTCTGGTATTCCTGGCCATCCTCTTGGGGACCATGATCGTCTGCGGGTTCCGGATCCGGTATTTCCTGATTATGGGCGGCCTGGGACTGGCTTCAGCTCCTCTGGTCTGGAAGATGCTCCACGAATACCAGCGGAACCGGATCCGGGTTTTCCTGAATCCCGGACTGGAACCTTACGGCAGCGGCTACCACGTGATCCAGTCCATGATCGCCATCGGGTCCGGGCTTTTTGCTGGCAAAGGCCTGTTTGCCGGGACCCAGAGTCAGCTCAATTTCCTGCCGGAAAACCATACGGACTTCATCTTTGCCGTAGCGGGAGAAGAATTCGGCTTCCTTGGGACTACCCTCATCCTGCTCCTGTATGGCGTGGTCATTTACCGTGGACTGTCCATCGCTATGCATGCGTCCGATGATTTTGGGACCTTGTTGGCTGTGGGGGCGGTCTCCATGTTCCTGTTCCATATCCTGGTCAATGTGGGCATGACCAGCGGCATCATGCCGGTGACCGGGGTGCCCCTGCCCTTTATGAGCTATGGGGTCAGCTCCCTGACCACCAATATGCTGATGGTGACCCTGCTGCTGAACATCAATGCCCATCACCAGACTCTGCGTTTTCACTAAGGAGAAACTATGCGAAAAGATTTACCCATCGACATACTCAGTGCTGTAGAAAAACCGGCCCGGTATACCGGCATGGAATTCGGCAGCATCGTCAAACCGGAAGAGGAAACGGAAGTATCCTTCTGCCTGGCTTTCCCTGACACCTATGAAATCGGGATGAGCTATCTGGGCTTCAAGATCCTCTATGAAATCCTCAACAAGCTGCCTGGAGTGGTGGCGGAACGGGCCTTTGCTCCCTGGGTGGATATGGAGGCGAAGATGCGGGAACGGGGGCTGGTGCTGTCCAGTTTGGAAAACACCCGGCCCCTGAAGGAGTTCGACCTATTGGGCTTTACCTTGCTCTATGAAATGTCCTATTCCAATATCCTCAATATGCTGGACCTGGGCGGAGTCCCTATCCTGGCCAAAGACCGCGGATTGGATGATCCCTTCGTCTGTGCTGGAGGCTGCTGCGTGTTCAACAGTGAGCCTCTGGCGGATTTCCTGGATTTCTGTATGCTGGGGGATGGGGAACGGATCATCCAGGAAGTGACCCTGTTGTACCGAGACTGGAAGCGGGAAGGGAAGCCGGGCGGCCGGCTGGAGTTCCTGCGCCGGGTTTCCCGGACCCAGGGGGTCTATGTGCCCTCCTTCTACGTAATCACCTATGGAGAAGATGGCACCATCACAGGGAAAAAGGCATTGGAGCCCACAGCCCCTGAAGTGGTGTATAAACGGGCAGAGCAGGACCTGGATGCCTTGGATTTCCCCACCCATCCCATCGTCCCTTACAGCGATACGGTCCATGACCGGATCATGCTGGAGCTGTTCCGAGGCTGCAGCCGGGGCTGCCGGTTCTGCAACGCCGGGATCATCTATCGGCCTGTCCGGGAACGGAAGCCGGAAACGGTGATGGAACTGGCTAAAAAGCTGGTCCCTGCTACTGGGTATAATGAAATCTCCCTGTTTTCCCTGAGTACAGCGGATTACTCCCATCTGGAACCTCTGATCCGGGAGCTGCTGGGGGATTTCCGGAAGGACCGGGTCAGCGTGTCGCTGCCTTCCCTGCGGATCGACAGCTTTTCTGTGAAACTGGCCCAGGAAGTCCAGGCGGTGCGGAAAAGCGGCCTGACCTTCGCACCGGAAGCTGGGAGCCAGCGGATGCGGGACGTGATCAACAAGGGAGTCACGGAAGAGGACCTGATGAATGCCGTAGGGGCTGCCTTTGAAAACGGATGGTCCCAGGTGAAGCTATACTTTATGATCGGGCTGCCTACAGAAACGGATGAAGATGTGCTGGCCATTGCCAAACTGGCCCAGAAGGTCCAGTGGAAATACAAGGAAATCACCGGCCATATGGGCGCCCGGGTCACCGTCAGTGTATCCAATTTCGTGCCTAAGCCTTATACCCCTTTCCAGTGGGTGGGGCAGAATACCAAAGAAGAGTTCGACCGGAAGCATATGCTGCTGAAAAATGCCTTCGCCAACCTGAAGAACATCCATTTCCAGTATCACGATTCCCGGACCAGCTTGATGGAAGGGGTCCTGGCTCGGGGTGACCGGCGCCTGGGAAAGGCCATCTATCTGGCCTGGCAGCGGGGCGCCAAATTCGACAGCTGGAGCGAGTTCTTTGAATATGACCGATGGAAACAGGCCGTAGAGGATGCGGGCCTGACCACGGACTTCTACAACAGCCGTCCCCGGGGCAAAGAGGAGATCTTCCCTTGGGAACATACCAGCTGCGGGGTGAGTCGGCAGTTTTTATGGAGTGAATACGAAAAAGCCCAGGAGGCGGCCCTGACTCATGACTGCCGCCGGGATACCTGCACCGGCTGCGGGGTCTGCCAGAAACTGGGCATCCATATCATCGACTGGAAGGAGGGGAAGGCATGAAGCTACGGCTGCAGATCACCAAAGAACCGGGCATCCGTTTCATTTCCCATCTGGAATACCAGCGGAGCATCGAAAAAGCCATCCGCCGAGCCGGGATCCCGGTGGCCTATTCCGAAGGCTTCAATCCCCATATGAAATTTTCCCTGGCTTCCGCCCTCAGTGTGGGCGTCACCAGTTCTTGTGAATTTGCTGAGATCCGTCTGGCGGAAGAACGCCCTCTGGCGGATTTGGTCAAAGCTCTTTCTGCTGCACTGCCCATGGGGATCCACATCGTCCGGGCAGACCTGGCGGACGACAAAGCACCGAAGCTGATGGCTCAGGCCCAAGGAGCTTCTTATGAAGTGCGGGTCCCCTGTGCCGCTGATCCGGTAGGACAGATGGAGGCTTTTGCGGCGGCTCCGGAAGTCTCTTATACAAAGGCCCACAAAAAAGGTAAGGGGAAACCAAAGACCATCGATGTCAAATTTTATATCCCCCAAGTCAGCGCCCATTGGCAGGATGGCTGCCTGGAACTCCATTTCGATATCCGGATCACCCCCACTGGCAGCATGAAGGCTTCTGAATTCCTCCAGGTCCTGGAAGAGAGATTCCAGGTCCCCCTGGTCTTTGCCCAGGCTGACATCCGGCGGGTGGATCTCTACAGCAGGGATGGAGAAGGCCGGAAGGTCCCCCTGATCGGAGAGGGCTGAGAGGCCGCCCATGAATACCATATATGTAAGTGTGTGGCCGGAAGAGACCCGCATGGGAATGGTGGAAGGGGACCAGCTCCGGGATTATGCGGTGGAGCGGAACAGCACCGACAATCTGGTAGGCAATGTGTACCGGGCCCGGGTGAGTAACGTGGTGCCGGGGATCCAGGCGGCTTTTGTGGACTTGAATACCGGGAAGAACGGCTTCCTGACCCTGAAGAAAGGAGAAAAACTGTCTGAAGGGCAGATGCTCCTGGTCCAGGTGATCAAAGATGCCCGGGGCAACAAGGGACCGGCAGTAACCCGGGAAATCACCTTGCCGGGCCGCTATGTGGTCCTGGAACCTTATGGCAGCCGGGTCAGCCTTTCTCGGAAAATCAGCTGCAAGACCAAACGGAAGGAACTCCGGGAATGGGCCCGGGAACTGCTACCGGATCATATGGGAGTGGTTCTCCGGACAGCGGCCGCCCATGCGGAGAAAAACGAGATCCGGGCCGACTTGGAGCAACTGCTCCACAACTGGGACGTCCTGCTCCGCCGGAGCAAAGTGGGCCGGGGCCCCGGGCTGCTGTACCGGGAATTGGACCTGTCCATCCGGCTGGTCCGGGACTATGTGACGGACCAAGTGGAACAGATCATCGTGGATGATGAAAAGACCTGTACCCGTCTCCAGGAGATGCTCCGGGATATGGGGCTGCCCCAGATCCAGGTAAAACTGTACCGGGGCCGGGAAGATCTGTTCTCTTTCTATCGTTTGGACAAGGACATCGAAAGCCTGTCGGACCGGGTAGTATGGCTCCCGGGCGGCGGGTATCTTGTCTTTGACTATACCGAGGCCATGACGGTCATCGATGTGAACAGCGGAAAATTTTCCACCGGCCCTGACCGGGATGCCACCAGCCTGGCTACCAATCGGGAAGCCGCCCGGGAAATCGCCCGGCAGCTGCGGCTGCGGGATATCGGAGGCATCATCGTGGCGGATTTCATCGATATGGACCGGGAAGAGGAACAGGCGGAGATCCTCCAGATCCTGAAGCGGGAATTCGCTTCGGATAAGATGAAGCCCAAAGTCATCGACCTGACCCATCTG
The DNA here is from genome assembly GCF_052216985.1 of Acidaminococcus nyctereutis. Classification (NCBI taxonomy): domain Bacteria; kingdom Bacillati; phylum Bacillota; class Negativicutes; order Acidaminococcales; family Acidaminococcaceae; genus Acidaminococcus; species Acidaminococcus nyctereutis. The sequence goes on along the minus strand of NZ_JBQOUY010000009.1, from coordinate 73,425 downwards.
AATCTGGTAGAAATGACCCGGATGAAGGCCCGGAAGAACCTGTCCAGCATCCTCTACGCATCCTGTCCCATGTGTGGGGGCAGCGGACGGGTGGAATCACCAGAAACTGTCTATGTGGAGATCCGCCGCCGTCTCCGGAGCAGCTTCCTGCAGGGGAATATGAGCCATTCCCTGCTGCTGACGGTCCATCCCCTCGTTTACAGGTGGCTGCGGCAGCAGGGGCTCCAGGACATGGAACAGGAATTCCACTGCAGCCTGAAGCTGGCCAGTGATCCGGCTCTGGAAACCGGTGTCTTCACGCTTCTGACCGTGGACCATGAGCTACCCGGCAGAGAGGAGGCTGGGAAATGAAACTGAGTATCCCTCCTTATGTGAAAAAAGTCATGGATGTCCTCTTGAACCAGGGCTTCGAAGCCTATGTGGTGGGAGGCGCTGTGCGGGATATGCTCCTGGGACGGGTCCCGGATGATTATGATGTGGTGACCAATGCCCGGCCGGAGGAAATCAAGGCGGTCGCGGCCACTGCGGATATTCCCGTCGTCAGCGAATTGGGCCAGAACTTCGGGGTGGTGATCCTCCGGGTGGACCGTCACGGAGTGGAAGTGGCCGCGTATCGGAACGAAGCCTATGGTAAGGCCGATGCCCATCGGCCGGCCCAGGTCTGGTACTGCGATACCCTGGAAGAAGACCTGGGACGCAGGGATTTTACCATCAATGCCCTGGCGGTGGACCAAGATGGGAAGATCACCGACTGCTTCAACGGATTGGATGATCTCCGGGGCAGGATCCTCCGGACAGTAGGCGATGCGGACCAGCGGTTTTCAGAAGATGCCCTGCGGATGTTCCGGGCTTGCCGGTTCGTGGCCCAGCTGGGGTTCGCTCCTGATGCAGGGATCCTGCCGGCCATCGGTCATAATCTGGAAAAGGTACGGGGGCTTTCCCTGGAACGGGTGAGGACGGAACTGAATAAGCTGCTCATGGGGACCTACGCCGGAGAAGGAATGGAACTCATGGTGAAGAGTGGCCTGGCTGCTGAAAGCTGCAGGGTCCGAAGCAAAGGGAAATACGATACAGTCCCTATCCTGCCGGAACTGAGCCATCTGGTAGGACTGGCACAGAATCCCCAGTTCCATCCCTTCGATGTCTGGAAGCATACGGCGGTGGCCCTGGACAAAGGGGACCGGAGCCTGGAAGTGGGCTGGGGGATCATGCTCCATGACGTGGCCAAGGGGATGGATGGGGTACGGGGCATCAACCGGGAAGGCCAGCCCTGTGATCATGGCCATGAAGTGGTGGGAGCAGCCTTGGCCCGGCGGATCCTGGAACGGCTCCGGCTTCCCCGGGAAACCGTGGACCGGGTAGCATGGCTGGTACAGAATCACATGCATTTTGGGTTCATCAGTGCCCAGGAGGATGATAAGACCTGGCGCTGGCTCAGGAAGGAAGCCCGCAGCGGCCATTTCCGGGTGAATAAGGAGATGGCCGAAGCCTTCAAACAGCTGACGGCGGTCTGCGTGGCGGATGTGGCTGCCACCAATGCGGGCCAGAACGACGTGATCCATGCCCAGATGTATGGGAAGCGCCTGGTGAAGATGGCGTATCTCATGCCGGTCCATACTTCTGATCTGGATTTTTCCGGCCGGGATGCCTTAGCTTTGGGGGCTTCTCCCATGCAGCTGCGGGAACTGATGCCGGTCCTGCTCCATCGAGTCCAGGACCGGACCCTGGAGAATGACCCTGGAGAGCTGGCGGTAGCTGCCCGGCGCTGGCTGGACCGTCAAAAAGCTTGTAAAGACAATGGATGAATTGTGAAAAAGAAGGTGTTCCTTCAGGAACACCTTCTTTTTTGTGTAAATTATGATATAAAAAAGGTACAAAAAGAGAAAAATTCTTATAAGTTATTAGAATTTTTATATATTTGCAAAAAAAACGACCAATAGGGCCGGGAGAGATTTAAAAAAAAAATTATTTGTGTTATAATCAATCTGTACACTGAATACAGTAGGTTCAGCCGGAATGCGAATGTAAAAAATACTCACAAAGGGGGATGGATTATTTCTTAGAATCGGGTTCCGGTGGGTTCAGAAACTAGTGTGGATCTTAAGGAGGTTTTTGCTTTGAGTAAAGTAATGACGTTAAAAGACGCAGTCGCCAAATATGTGCATAGTGGTGATCACATTGCTCTGGGTGGTTTTACGACTGACCGTAAACCCTATGCTGCTGTGTTTGAAATCCTGAGACAGGGTATCACTGATTTGACGGGCCTGGGCGGCGCTGCCGGCGGCGACTGGGATATGCTGATCGGCAATGGCCGTGTCAAGGCGTATATCAACTGCTATACCGCCAACTCCGGTGTTACCAACGTATCCAGACGGTTCAGAAAATGGTTCGAAGCCGGCAAGCTCACCATGGAAGACTATTCCCAGGACGTCATCTACATGATGTGGCATGCAGCAGCCCTGGGCCTGCCTTTCCTGCCTGTGACCCTGATGCAAGGCTCCGGCCTGACCGATGAATGGGGCATCAGCAAGGAAGTCCGCAAGACTCTGGACAAAGTGCCCGATGACAAATTCAAATACATCGACAACCCCTTCAAACCGGGTGAAAAAGTAGTGGCTGTACCTGTTCCGCAGATCGATGTAGCCATCATCCATGCACAACAGGCTTCTCCCGATGGCACCGTCCGCATCTGGGGCGGCAAATTCCAGGATGTGGATATTGCTGAAGCAGCTAAATACACCATCGTCACCTGCGAAGAAATCATCAGTGATGAAGAGATCAGAAGAGATCCTACGAAGAACGACATCCCTGGCATGTGCGTAGATGCTGTTGTCCTGGCTCCTTACGGCGCTCATCCTTCTCAGTGCTATGGTCTGTACGACTATGATAACCCGTTCCTGAAAGTCTATGACAAGGTCTCCAAGACCCAGGAAGATTTCGATGCCTTCTGCAAAGAATGGGTGTTCGACCTGAAAGATCATGACGAATACCTGAACAAACTGGGTGCAACCCGTCTGATCAACCTGAAGGTTGTTCCTGGTCTGGGCTATCATATCGACATGACGAAGGAGGACTAATAACAATGGCTGATTACACGAATTATACCAATAAAGAAATGCAGGCTGTGACCATTGCCAAGCAGATCAAAAATGGTCAAGTTGTAACGGTAGGTACCGGTCTCCCCCTGATCGGTGCCAGCGTAGCCAAGAGAGTCTATGCTCCTGACTGCCACATCATCGTGGAAAGCGGTCTGATGGACTGCTCTCCCATCCAGGTACCTCGTTCTGTAGGTGACCTGCGGTTCATGGCCCACTGTGGCTGCATCTGGCCGAATGTCCGGTTCGTTGGCTTCGAAATCAACGAATATCTGCACAAAGCCAACCGTCTGATCGCTTTCATCGGCGGCGCACAGATCGATCCGTACGGCAACGTGAACTCCACCTCCATCGGTGACTACCATCATCCGAAAACCCGTTTCACCGGGTCCGGCGGCGCCAATGGTATTGCCACCTATTCCAACACCATCATCATGATGCAGCATGAAAAACGCAGATTCATGCAAAAAATCGACTACGTGACCAGCCCGGGCTGGATCGATGGCCCTGGCGGACGTGAAAGACTGGGCCTGCCCGGCGATGTTGGACCTCAGATGGTCGTAACCGACCGCGGAATCCTAAAATTCGACGAAAAGACCAAACGGATGTATCTGGCAGGGTATTATCCTACTTCTTCTCCGGAAGATGTACTGGAAAACACCGGCTTCGAACTGGATGTATCCAGAGCTGTCGAACTGGAAGCTCCGGATCCGGAAGTCATCAAACTGATCCGTGAAGAAATCGACCCGGGCCAAGCTTTCATCCAGGTCCCGACGGAAGCAAAATAAGACATTCGGGAGGAATAAGTTAAATGGGTTTCTACTCTATGCCTAGATATTTCCAACATATGCCTCAAGTCGGCAAACCCTTGAAAAAGGTGGATGCGGCCAACGAAGAACAGCTGAAAAAGATCGAAGAAGAGATCCATCAGCTGATCAAAGCTGCCCAGGAAGCCGGCAAGGCAGATGCTGATGTGAACAAGAGAGGGGAACTGACCGCTCTCCAGAGAATCGAAAAACTGGTGGAACCGGGCTCCTGGAGACCCCTGAACACACTGTTCAACCCCCAGGGGAACAAGAACGGTTCCGTGGCCATCGTCAAGGGCCTGGGCCGTGTGAACGGCAAATGGTGCCTGGTAGTAGCTTCCGATAACAAGAAGCTGGCCGGTGCCTGGGTGCCTGGCCAGGCTGAATGCCTGCTGCGGGCTTCCGATACCGCTAAGACCCTGCACATCCCTCTGGTATATGTACTGAACTGCTCCGGCGTGAAGTTCGACGAACAGGAAAAGGTATACCCCAACCGTCGCGGCGGCGGCACGCCTTTCTTCCGGAACGCTGAACTGAACCAGCTGGGCATCCCTGTCATCGTCGGGATCTACGGCACCAACCCTGCCGGCGGCGGTTACCATTCCATCAGCCCTACGGTCATCATTGCCCATGAAAAAGCCAACATGGCTGTGGGCGGGGCCGGTATCATGGGCGGCATGAACCCCAAAGGTCATGTGGATATGGAATACGCCAATGAAATCGCCGACATGGTAGACCGTACCGGCAAGACTGAACCTCCGGGAGCTGTCGACATCCATTACACCGAAACCGGTTTCATCCGTGAAGTCTATGCTTCCGAAGAAGGCGTCCTGGAAGGCATCAAGAAGTACGTAGGCATGCTGCCGAAATACGATCCGGAATTCTTCCGTGTGGACGATCCGAAAGCCCCGGCTTTCCCGGCTGACGATCTGTACAGCATGGTGCCCCTGAACGACAAACGGGCGTATGACATCTACAATGTGATTGCCCGCCTGTTCGACAACAGCGAGCTCCGCGAATACAAGAAAGGGTATGGGCCTGAAATGGTCACCGGCCTGGCCAAGGTAAACGGCCTGCTGGTAGGCGTCGTAGCCAACGTCCAGGGCCTCCTGATGAACTACCCTGAATACAAGGCTGCCGGTTCTGTAGGTATCGGCGGGAAGCTGTACCGCCAGGGTCTGGTGAAGATGAATGAATTCGTCACCCTGTGCGCTAGAGACCGTCTGCCCATCGTCTGGATCCAGGATACCACCGGGATCGACGTGGGCAACGATGCGGAAAAAGCTGAACTTCTGGGTCTGGGCCAGTCCCTGATCTACTCCATCCAGACTTCCCACATCCCTCAATTCGAAATTACCCTGAGAAAAGGCACGGCTGCTGCCCACTACGTACTGGGCGGGCCTCAGGGCAATGACACCAACGCCTTCTCCATCGGTACGGCTGCCACGGAAATTGCCGTGATGAACGGTGAAACCGCTGCCACTGCCATGTACTCCCGGAGACTGGCCAAAGATCGGAAAGCCGGCAAGGATCTGCAGCCGACCATCGACAAGATGAACAACCTGATCCAGGCTTTCTATACCAAATCTCGTCCGAAAGTCTGCGCTGAACTGGGTCTGGTGGACGAAGTCGTCGATATGAATAAGATCCGCGGCTATGTAGAAGCTTTCACGGAAGCTGCTTATCAGAATCCGGAAAGCATCTGCCCGTTCCATCAGATGATGCTGCCTCGTGCCATCAGAGAGTTCGAGACTTTCGTAAAGAAATAATCCTTACGGAGGAACTGTTTTAATGAGTATCTATACCTTGGGAATCGATGTTGGATCGACCGCATCCAAGTGCATTATCCTGAAAGACGGAAAAGACATCGTGGCAAAATCCCTGGTAGACGTGGGGACCGGAACTTCCGGTCCTGCACGTTCTATTGCGGAAGTCCTGGAAAATGCCCACATGAAAAAAGAAGATATGGCCTTTACTTTGGCTACCGGCTACGGACGCAATTCGCTGGAAGGCATCGCTGACAAGCAGATGAGCGAACTGAGCTGCCATGCCATGGGTGCCAGCTTCATCTGGCCCAACGTCCATACGGTCATCGATATCGGCGGTCAGGACGTGAAAGTCATCCATGTGGAAAACGGGACCATGACCAATTTCCAGATGAACGATAAATGTGCTGCCGGTACTGGCCGTTTCCTGGATGTCATGGCCAATATCCTGGAAGTCAAGGTCTCTGACCTGGCTGCTCTGGGGGCCAAATCCACCAAACGGGTTGCCATCAGCTCTACCTGTACTGTATTTGCGGAAAGTGAAGTCATCAGTCAGCTGTCCAAAGGGACCGATAAGATCGACATCATTGCCGGGATCCATCGTTCGGTCGCTAGCCGTGTCATTGGCCTTGCCAACCGGGTGGGGGTTGTGAAGGATGTTGTCATGACCGGCGGCGTAGCCCAGAACTATGGTGTGAGAGAGGCTCTGGAAGAAGGCTTGGGTGTGGAAATCAAGACTTCTCCTCTGGCTCAGTACAACGGTGCCCTGGGTGCCGCTCTGTACGCTTATAAAAAAGCGGTAAAATAAGGTTGTAATCATTGTAAAGAAGGAAGGATCATTATGCCAAAGACAGTAAGCCCTGGCGTTCAGGCATTGAGAGATGTAGTGGAAAAGGTTTACAGAGAACTGCGGGAAGCCAAAGAAAGAGGAGAAAAAGTAGGTTGGTCCTCCTCCAAGTTCCCCTGCGAACTGGCTGAATCTTTCGGTCTGCATGTAGGGTATCCGGAAAACCAAGCTGCTGGTATCGCTGCCAACCGTGACGGCGAAGTCATGTGCCAAGCTGCTGAAGACATTGGCTATGATAACGATATCTGCGGGTATGCCCGTATTTCCCTGGCTTATGCTGCTGGGTTCCGGGGCGCCAACAAGATGGATAAAGACGGCAACTATGTCATCAACCCCAACAGCGGGAAACAGATGAAGGATGCCAATGGCAAGAAGATGTTCGATGAAAACGGGAAGCCGGTCATCGATCCGAAGACCCTGAAACCCTATGCTACTACGGACAACATCTATGAAATCGCTGCCCTGCCGGAAGGGGAAGAAAAGACCCGCCGTCAGAATGCTCTGCATAAATATCGTCAGATGACCATGCCCATGCCGGATTTCGTGCTGTGCTGCAACAACATCTGCAACTGCATGACCAAATGGTATGAAGACATTGCTCGTCGCCACAATATTCCTTTGATCATGATCGACGTTCCCTACAACGAATTCGACCATGTGAACGAAGCCAACGTGAAATACATCCGTTCCCAGCTGGATACGGCCATCCGTCAAATGGAAGAAATCACCGGTAAGAAGTTCGATGAAGACAAATTCGAACAGTGCTGCCAGAATGCCAACCGTACCGCCAAAGCATGGTTGAAGGTCTGCGACTTCCTGCAGTACAAACCGGCTCCTTTCAACGGATTCGACCTGTTCAACCATATGGCTGACGTGGTTACCGCCCGTGGCCGTGTAGAAGCTGCTGAAGCTTTCGAACTGCTGGCTAAGGAACTGGAACAGCATGTGAAGGAAGGCACTTCCACTGCTCCGTTCAAAGAACAGCATCGTATCATGTTCGAAGGGATCCCCTGCTGGCCGAAACTGCCGAACCTGTTCAAACCGCTGAAAGCCAACGGCCTGAACATCACCGGCGTTGTATATGCTCCTGCTTTCGGGTTCGTCTACAACAACCTGGACGAACTGGTCAAAGCTTACTGCAAGGCTCCGAACTCCGTCAGCATCGAACAGGGTGTTGCTTGGCGTGAAGGCCTGATCCGCGACAACAAGGTCGATGGGGTACTGGTCCACTACAACCGGTCCTGCAAACCTTGGAGCGGTTACATGCCTGAAATGCAGCGTCGTTTCACCAAAGACATGGGTATCCCCACTGCTGGATTCGACGGTGACCAGGCTGACCCGAGAAACTTCAACGCGGCTCAATATGAGACCCGTGTTCAAGGCTTGGTCGAAGCCATGGAAGCAAATGATGAAAAGAAGGGGAATTAACAATGGCTATCAGTGCACTTATTGAAGAGTTCAAAAAAGTATCTGCCAGCCCAAAGACCATGCTGGCCAAATATAAAGCCCAGGGCAAGAAAGCCATCGGCTGCCTGCCGTACTACGTTCCGGAAGAACTGGTCTATGCTGCAGGCATGGTTCCCATGGGCGTATGGGGCTGCAACGGCAAACAGGAAGTCCGTTCCAAGGAATACTGTGCTTCCTTCTACTGCACCGTTGCCCAGCTGTCCCTGGAAATGCTCCTGGACGGCACCCTGGACGGCCTGGACGGAGTCATCACTCCTGTCCTGTGCGATACCCTGCGTCCTATGAGCCAGAACTTCAAAGTGGCTATGAAAGACAAGATGCCTGTTATTTTCCTGGCTCATCCTCAGGTCCGCCAGAATGCAGCCGGCAAGCAGTTCACCTATGATGCCTATGAAGAAGTCAAAGGCCATCTGGAAGAAATCTGCGGCCATGAAATCACCAACGATGCCATCCTGGATGCCATCAAAGTGTACAACAAGAGCCGTGCTGCCCGTCGTGAATTCTGCAAACTGGCCAATGCCCATCCTGATCTGATTCCGGCTTCCACCCGTGCTGCCGTCCTGCGTGCTGCTTACTTCATGCTGAAGGATGAATACACCGAAAAACTGGAAGAACTGAATAAGGAACTGACTGCTGCTCCTGCTGGCAAATTCGACGGCCACAAAGTCGTGGTTTCCGGCATCATCTACAACATGCCCGGCATCCTGAAAGCCATGGATGACAACAAACTGGCTATTGCTGCCGATGACTGCGCTTATGAAAGTCGCAGCTTCGCCGTAGATGCTCCGGAAGATCTGGACAATGGCCTGCAGGCCCTGGCTGTACAGTTCTCCAAACAGAAGAACGATGTGCTGCTGTATGACCCTGACTTCGCCAAGAACGCCAGATCCGAACATGTCTGCAACCTGGTGAAGGAAAGCGGTGCAGAAGGCTTGATCGTCTTCATGATGCAGTTCTGCGATCCGGAAGAAATGGAATATCCTGACCTGAAGAAGGCTCTGGATGTCCATCACATTCCTCATGTAAAGATCGGTGTGGACCAAATGACCCGCGACTTCGGGCAAGCCCAGACCGCTCTGGAAGCTTTCGCTGAAAGCCTGTAAGACAAACGCAAAAGGAGCTGTTGCCTGTGCAGCAGCTCCTTTTTTGCTATAATAGAACCCAAAATATACCTACGCGAGGTGGCTTATGAGCCTTTCTGAAGAATATGCCCAAAAGAAGAAAACCGCAGAAGAAGTCCTTTCTCTGATCCAAGATGGGGACTATGTGCTGTCCGCCCAGGCTATGGCGGAACCGGTGAGCCTGTTGGAAAAGATGCCTCTCCTGCGCCAATGGGGCAGGAAGGGCATCACCTATAATTCCTGCATGCCCATAGCGGATCTGTCCTGGTATCATGATCCAGCCATGGGGGAGATCCTGGACCATGTGTCCTGGTTCTTCAGCGGGCCCACCCGGAAGGCCCATGCCGAAGGGCTGTGCAGCTTTTTGCCCGCCGGGTCCACCAGCCTGGTCCGGAAGACTCTCCAGCGGGCGGCGACCCAGCACAGGCGGCCGGTACTCCTGGCTTCCGCTTCTCCCATGGATGCCCACGGGTATTTTTCTCTTTCTCTCAGTGCCCTATTCGAGCGGGACATCATCGATCGGGGAGCGCTGGTACTGCTGGAAGTGAGCCCCCATTTTCCCCGGACCTGGGGAGATACCTTGCTGCCCATTTCCCAGGTGGCTGCTTTTGTGGAAACGGACCGGAAGCCGCCCATTTCGCCCCTGCCTGGCATGGGTGACCTGGATCGGAAAATCGCGGCCCACGTAGCAGAATTGATCCCCGACGGTTCTACCCTCCAACTGGGGGTGGGACATATCCCCAGTGCCGTGGCGGAAGCCCTGAAGGATCGGAAACATCTGGGCATCCATACCGGCCTGTTCAGCGACAGCTTGATGGATTTGGTCCAGTGCGGTGCCGTGGACAACAGCCGGAAAGGATTCCTGGAGGGAGTTTCCCTCTGTGCCTTTGCCAATGGGACCCGGGAATTGTATAACTTCCTGGATAACAATCCGGGGGTGGTGTTCCGCCGAGGCACTTTTGCCAATGAGCCGAAGATCATCGCCCGGAACCGGAACATGGTATCACTGAACACAGGGCTGGAAATCGACCTTACCGGCCAGTGCGCTGCAGAATCCATGGGCTTTACCCAGTTTTCTGCAACTGGTGCCCAGACGGAAACGGTCCAGGGAGCCCAGCTGTCTCCGGGAGGAAAATCTATCCTGGCGCTCCATTCTGTGTATTCAGCCCGGAACGCCCAGGGAGAAAAGGTACTGAAATCCAAAATCGTGCCTTATTTCCGCCCGGGGACCATCGTTTCCACTTCCCGGAACGAAATCGACTATGTAGTGACCGAATATGGAGTTGCCTGGCTGAGGGGTGCTTCTGTCAGAGAACGGGTCAATGAGCTGATTGCCGTGGCCCATCCTGCCTTCCGAGAGAAACTCCGGGCAGAAGCCCGGCGCTGTGGGATTGGATAAGAAATACAGACCCGGCTGATCATAAGTCAGCACAGGGTCTGTATTTCTTTTTCCAGCAGACGGATGCAGTCCCGGACCACTGGGAGCCGGGAATGTCCCCGGGGGACGCAGATGGTCAGCCAGGGGCAGGTCTGCAGATCCCCAGTGATGAAATAGCGGATGGGCTTCTGGACATGGAGAGCCTTGAGATAGGATTCCATGGTGAACGCGGCACCCAATCCTTCTGAGGCCAGGCGGACGGACAGGTCGATGCTGTCGATTTCTTTGATCTTCCCCGGCTGGAAGCCTTTTGCTTCCAGTAACTTGTTTTCCTGCCAGCGGATCTGCTGATGGGGGTACTGGATGTAGAAGTTTTCTCCATTTAGTTCCCGGATATCCAGATAGGGGAAGGGAAGATCCGGAAGCGGCCTGGCCTTCTGACAGGCGGGATGATCGGGGGGAAGGGCCGCCAGCAGATGCTCCTTTTTCAGATGGATGTTGTCCAGGAGGGGATTGGGTTCATCCTGGACGCAGAGGATCAAATCCAGATTGTTCTTCAGCAGGGCCTTCTCCAGGGCTGCATAGTGACAGTGGAGAGTCACCAGATTGATATCCGGGTGGAGCTGATGGAACTCCGCAATCAGGGTGGGCATCAGCAGGGCGTAAAAGATGAGATAGGTGCCGATCCGCAGCTCCTGCCTGGGAGGCTGGTGCAGCTGGCCTAATTTCTGGGACATCTCCTGATCCAGTTCCAGGATCCGACGGGCATAAGCAATCATGATCTTTCCAGCTTCCGTGGGAATCGCTTCTCGGGATGTTCGAATAAAGAGCAGGGTTCCCAGAGAAGTTTCCAGATTCTTGATGGCGATGCTGAGTGTCGGCTGTGTCACGAACAATTTTTGAGCAGCAGCATGGTAATTTCCCGTATCGGCCAGTGCGCAGAGATAGCGCAACTGTTTAAAATTCAGGTTCATGATTCCTCCTGCAGGTGGGGATTTTTCCAATTTGTATCTATTATAACATCCCTGTGTAAAAAATCTTCTTCTAGCCCTAAGCGATTGAAAATATTTATCAGAACGGAGCAGAATACAATTGGAATGAATGATCGGAATGTCCTACAATGACTCCATAAGAGCTGGTATGCTCCAGCTTTGAATGGGAGGAGTGTCATGAAAAACGAAAAATTGTATCAGGCTTGTGAAAAAGCCCTTCCCACGTATATGGCCAACTGGGAGAAACTGGTCAATGTAGACTGTGGATCCCGGAACGGAAAGGGAATCAATCGGGTGGCGGATCTGGTATGGAAAGAATTGGAACCGCTGCAGCCTTTTTCCCTGGAAAAGATTCCCATGGAAAATCCTCAGGAAGGCTGTCACCTGCTTGCGGTCTTTAAGGGAAAAGGCAGGGGGAAAATCATGGCCAGCGCTCATCTGGACACCGTATTCCCAGAAGGGACCGTGGCAGAACGACCGTTCCGGATCGAGGGGGACTGGGCCAAAGGACCAGGAGCTGCTGACTGCAAAAGCGGCGTCAATATGATGGTATTCGCCATGAAGCAGCTGCGGGCGCTCCATTTCGAGGATTTCGAACAGATCACCCTGCTCTTCAACGGGGATGAGGAAATCGCCTCTCCCAGCAGCCGGAAGTTGATCGCCCGGCTGGCTCCCCAGCATGACTGCTATCTTTGCTGTGAATCCGGTCAGGAAGGAGATGGACTGGTCCGTTCCCGGAAAGGGTCCAATCTGCTGAAAGTGGAGGTCCAAGGTGTGGCGTCTCATTCCGGCAATGCTCCAGAAAAGGGAGCCAGTGCCCTGATGGAAATCCTGTACCAGATCCAGCAGATGAAAAAGTTGGAAGACCTGGAGCAGGGGACTACCCTGAACTTTGCGCTGCTCCAGGCTGGAGAACGGGAAAACATCATTCCGGCCCATGCTGCTGCTGTGGCGGATCTTCGGGTGACAAAACGGCAGGAAATCGACAGGGTGCGCCGGGAAGCCGAAAAAATAGCGGCTCATCCGTCGATTCCCGGAACACAGGTAAAAGCAGAGGTGAAAGAAGGCAATCCGCCCTTTTCCCCCAATCCAGGGACGGATCGGCTGATCCAGCTGGCCCAGGAAATCTATGGGGAACTGGGACGGAAACTGGTTGTTCGCTCCGTAGGCGGTGCTTCTGATGCCAATTGGGCTGCTGATGCAGGAGCTGTAGCTGTGGATTGTTTTGGAGCCGTCAAGGGAGGCAAGAACCATACTCCCCAGGAATGTGCTTCCGTCAGCAGTGTGGTCCCTCGGATGTACCTGCTGACCCGGATGTTCATGGAAGCTGGCCGCTGGGCTGAAAGGAAGGATTGATCGCATGGAACAGAAGAAAACGGCGCTGCAGCCGGTCAAAAAGATGGAATTCCCCCATACCTTCATCATCATCTTCATCATGATCCTGGTGGGGGTGCTGCTGACCTGGGTGGTCCCTGCCGGGACCTATGATTTTGTCAAGAATGCGGCTGGGCGGAAAGTGGTCAATCCGTCCACCTTTCGCTATATCCAGAGTTCTGGGGTGAATCCGCTGCTGGTACCTCTCTATATCATCAAATCCTTTAGCAAGCGGATCGACCTGATGATGGTCATCTTCATGGCCGGGGCTGCCTTCCATGTGGTGACCAAAACCGGCGCTCTCCAGGCCATCCTGGCCAAAGGGGCCCGGAAGTTCTCTAACCGGTTGGAAATCTTCATCCCGGTGCTGACCCTGATTTTCGGACTGATCTGCACCACACAAGGGGTGAATACTTTCATCCCCTTTGCTCCGGTGATGGTGATGCTGGCCATGGCCATGGGGCTGGATTCCCTGACCGGGGAAGCCATCATGGTCCTGGGGGGAGCCATTGGCTTTTCCACTGGGACTTTCAATATGTTCACCACGGTAGTGGCCCAGAGCATTGCAGAATTGCCCACCTATTCCGGCCTGTGGTACCGAGCCATCTGCTTTGTGGTGTTCTATATTGTGACAAATATCTATCTGATCCGGTATGCCAAAAAGGTGCAGAAAGATCCGGAAAGCAGTCCCATGTATGACCTGGATCAGCTGATGAAAAACAATTCGACCGGGATGGATCTGGAAAAAGCCAGTCATCTGACCGGGCGGATGCTCATCCCCCTGGTTCTCCTGATCATTTCCTTTGCAGCCATCATCTACGGCGCCATTGCCCTGAAATGGGGCATGAGCCATATGGCAGCCATATTCCTGACCTATGCCGTGGTGGCGGATCTGGTGATCGGCACCAGCCCCAACGGGGTCTGCAAGGATATCCTGGAAGGCAGCAAGAAGATGTTGGGGGCTACCTTCATCATCGGTATGGCGACGGCCATCAGCAGTGTCATGAATGACGGGCACATCACCTATACCATCGTGCACAGCATGGCCGAGATCCTCAGCGGCCTGCCGCCAGTGGTGATCGCTCCGGGGATGGTCCTGGCCAACACCATCATCAACGTGTTCCTGACTTCCGGCAGCGGGCAGGCCGTGGCCGTCATGCCCATCCTGATCCCCCTGGCGGACGTATTGGGAGTGACCCGGCAGACCACTGTCCTGGCCTTTAACTTCGGGGATGGATTCTGCAACTATATCCTGCCCACGTCTACGGCCCTGATGGGGACCCTGAGCGTCACCAACATTCCCTATGACCGGTGGATGCGCTTCATGTGGAAATTGTTCGTCATCTGGCAGATTACTGGCTGTGTGATGGCTTTCATCGCCCAATTGATCCATCTGGGACCCATGTGACGGTGAGAGTGCAGAGTAAAGAGTAAAGAGTGAAGAGTATAGAGAATCAGAGGAGGATGGAATATGCTGGAACAGCAAATTGCCCAGGCCAATGCCTGTGTAGATGAACAAGCCCCTGAACTGACGAAGATGGCGGATACCATTTTCGACCATCCGGAAATCGGACCCCATGAAGTCTTTGCCAGCAGCCTGCTGACGGAGTACCTGGAAGCCCACGGCTTTACCGTGACCCGGGGGATAGGCGGACTGGAAACGGCTTTCAAAGCCGTTTGCAAAAACGGGGAGGGCGGACCCAATATGGGGCTCCTGTGCGAATATGATGCCCTGCCGGGCATGGGCCATGGCTGCGGCCATCAGATGCAGGGACCGGGGATCCTGGGAGCGGCCGTGGCCATCCAGAAAGCCGCTGGCACCCGGCCTTTTACCCTGACGGTTTACGGGACTCCCGGCGAAGAGAACATCAGCGGCAAATATATCATGATCCAGAACGGCTGCACCTTCGAAGAATTGGATGTGGCCCTGATGATGCACGGGGGACCGGCGACCCAGACGGACATCAAATGTCTGGCCAATGCGGAATACGATTTGATCTATCATGGCAAGGCCGCCCATGCCGCTCTGAAGCCGGAAGCCGGCCGGAGCAGCCTGGATGCCATGTGTCTGGCTTTCCATGGGATGGAGTGCCTGCGGGAACATGTGACCGATGATGTGCGGCTCCATTACAACATCACGGATGGAGGAGGGACGGCGGCCAATGTGGTGCCCAGCCTGACCAAGGCCCAGGTGATGGTCCGTGCCAATACAGTAAAAGCGGTGAAGGAACTGATGGTCCGGCTGGAAAAGATTTTCCAGGGCGCGGCCATGATGACGGAAACCACGGTGGAAGCCAAGGTGGGGAAGATCTTGGATAACAAGATCCCCAATCTCCAGCTGAACGATGTGCTGATGAAATATGCCCATAAGCTCCAAGCCCCTAACTGCCAGCCTCCCCGGCAGCGCACTGGATCTACGGATTTTGCCAATGTGATGCACCGGGTACCCGGTTCCTGTATCCGGGTAGCCTTCGTCCCGGACGGGACCAGCTCCCATTCTCCCGAATTCATTGCTGCTGGAAAAAGCGAAGAAGCCCATCGAGCGGTGGTATTCGGTGCCAAGATCCTGGCCGATACGGTGTTGGAACTAATTGATGACCCGGATGAATTGGCTGCCATCCAGAAAGAATTCCGGGACCGTCTGGCAGCGGAAGGAAAATGAAAGCAGGTTTGTTACCCTGACTCACTGTAAACTGAAAATCTGTAACAGATGGTGGAAAGGCTGATTCCGCCATCTGTTTTTTTCGCCAGCCAGAAAGTACAGGAACGGGCAAGGCTTTTTTTGGAAGGAAAACGTAACGGCCGTATTTCTTGAGAGAACACACTATCTATTGTATCTTTTGCGTCAATATAGGGAATATACACACTATATATAGGTTGCCGAAATCCTTTTTTTGGTGTATCATTACTATCAGCGAAGAGAGAGAACTGAAAAAATCATTTGTACAGTTACTTCTTTTGTCGTATAATATCAATAGTAATTCTTAGAAGATAATAAGTGTGGAATTCTAAGGGGAGGAACAGCCATGAAGGTTATCAAACGGGACGGCTCGACGGTCGCCTTCGATCGGAATAAAATCGTCACAGCCATATCTAAAGCCAACAAGGCCGTAGAAGAAAAGGAACGGCTGGCACAGGAAGACATCGAAGAGATTGCTTCCTTTGTGGAACATAAAAATAAAAAGAGACTGCTGGTGGAAGATATCCAGGACATGGTGGAGAAGCAGATCATGGTCCGGGGCCATTATGAACTGGCTAAGGCCTATATCATTTACCGGTACAACCGGGCCCTGGTCCGGAAGGCCAATACCACCGACGATTCCATCCTGAGCCTGATCAGCAACAAGAATAAGGACGTAATGGAAGAGAACTCCAATAAGAATGCTGTCATGGTTTCCACCCAGCGTGACCTGATCGCGGGGGAAGTCTCCCGTGACCTGACTCGCCGGGTAGTGCTGCCGGAAAAGATCTCCCGGGCCCATGACCAGGGTGTCATCCACTTCCATGATGCGGACTACTTCATCCAGCCCATGTTCAACTGCTGCCTGGTGAATCTGGGGGATATGCTGGATAACGGCACGGTGATGCATGGCAAGCTGATCGAAAGCCCCAAGAGCTTCCAGGTGGCCTGCACCGTCATGACCCAGATCATCGCTTCTGTGGCTTCTGCCCAGTACGGGGGCCAGTCCGTAGACGTGTCCCACCTGGGCAAATACCTGCGCCGGAGCCGGGAAAAATTCCGCAAGCGCCTGATTGAAACTACCCATGGCCAGATGCCGGAAGAAGAATTGGAAGCCATCCTGGACAGCCGGATGAAGGACGAACTGGCCAGCGGCGTCCAGACCATCCAGTATCAGATCAATACCTTGATGACCACCAATGGACAGTCTCCTTTCGTGACCCTGTTCCTGCATCTGGACCCCAAGGATGAATACATCGAAGAAAATGCCCAGATCATCGAAGAAATCCTCCGGCAGCGGCTGGAAGGCATCAAGAACGAAGTGGGCGTCTATGTGACCCCGGCCTTCCCCAAACTGGTCTATGTGCTGGATGAATTCAACTGCCTGAAGGGCGGCAAATACGACTACCTGACCAAGCTGGCGGTCCAGTGCTCCATCAAACGGATGTATCCGGACTACATTTCTGCCAAGAAGATGCGGGAAATCTATCAGGGGAACGTGTTCTCTCCTATGGGCTGCCGGTCCTTCCTGTCTCCCTGGAAGGATGAAAAGGGCAATTACAAGTTCGAAGGCCGGTTCAACCAGGGTGTGGTGTCCCTGAACCTGCCCCAGATCGGGATCATCGCCAAAGGGGATGAGGAAAAGTTCTGGAAGCTCCTGGATGAACGGCTGGATCTGTGTTATGATGCCTTAATGGTCCGTCATAATGCCCTGAAAGGCATCCGCAGCGATGTAAGCCCCATCCACTGGCAGAACGGCGCCATTGCCCGTCTGAAGAAAGGGGAAACCATCGACAAGCTGCTGGAAGGGGGGTATTCCACCCTGAGCCTGGGGTACATCGGCCTGTACGAATGCACCAAAGCCATGAAGGGCTGCAGCCACACCACTCCGGAGGGAGAAGAATTCGCCATGCGGGTGATGAAGCGGCTGCGCCAGGCCTGCGATGATTGGAAGGCCAAGACCGGCCTGGGCTTTGCCCTGTACGGGACTCCGGCAGAATCCCTCTGCTACCGGTTCGCTCGGATCGATAAGGAACGGTTCGGCACCATCAAGGATATCACCGACAAGGGGTATTACACCAACTCTTACCATGTGGATGTGCGGGAACCCATCGATGCCTTCAGCAAATTCAAGTTCGAAGCCCAGTTCCAGCCCATTTCCTCCGGCGGCTGCATTTCCTATGTGGAAATTCCCAACATGAAGAAGAATCCCACCGCCATCGAAGATGTGGTCCGGTTCATCTACGACAACATCCAGTACGCGGAATTCAACACCAAATCCGACTACTGCCAGGTATGCGGCTTTGACGGAGAAATCCAGATTAACGACAATCTGGAATGGGAATGCCCCCAGTGCCACAATAAGGATCAGTCCAAAATGAACGTGACCCGGCGGACCTGCGGCTATCTGGGAGAAAACTTCTGGAACGTGGGGAAGACCAAAGAAATCAAATCCCGCGTACTGCATCTGTAAGGGGGCTTTTCGTTGAATTATGCGACCATCAAAAAATGTGACGTGGCCAACGGCCCCGGCGTGCGGGTCTCCCTGTACGTCAGCGGCTGTACCCACCACTGCAAAGGCTGTTTCAATCAGGAAACCTGGGATTTCGCTTTCGGCCAGCCTTTTACCCAGGCCCAGCTGCAGGAGATCCTGGAGGACCTGGAACCAGAGTACATCCGGGGGTTCTCCCTGCTGGGCGGGGAACCTTTTGAACCGGCCAACCAGGAAGTGCTGGTGGGGGTGCTGCGGCACATCCGGGAGCGGTATCCGAAAAAGACCATCTGGTGCTACAGCGGCTACCTTTTCGACCACGATATGCTGGCCGGAAAGCTGGGAGATCCAGCCATTACCCGGGAAATGCTGGGGTATTTGGATGTGCTGGTGGACGGGGAATTTGTGGAAAGCAAAAAGAATCTGAACCTGCGTTTCAAAGGCAGCGAAAACCAGCGGATCATCAATGTGCCCAAGTCTTTGGAGACCGGCACCATCGTCCTGTGGGACGGAGAAGAATATGCGTGAGTGATAAAAATACTGCTTCGGGAGGTCCTGAGGCAGTATTTTTTTGTCACTGGACGGTGGAGGGAAACCGCGGAAGCGTTTTCCCTGGAAAGAATGCCTGTAATGGCCATATTGTCAGAATCATTGTATCGGGGTATACTGGGCAAAAGAAAGAGCGAGGGCAGAGGGGGTGGATCCTGTGGGAAAAAAGGCTGGCAGAGCAATCGGGAATATGGTCCTTGCTGCCTTTCTGCTCTGGCTGGTTGCAGCCGGGATCGGACGGCTGTTTTTTGCCGAGAGATTCCGTCAGGATTCAAAAATGATGGAACAGGCGGTAATGGCCGTGCCTGTCTGCAGCCAGTATGGGTCGGAACCTCCTTATCCGCTCCATACCAAAGGAATCCTTTCTCAAAAATTTGCGGTGACGCTGGTCATTGCTGGGTCCAAAGAAACAGCCCAGGAAAAAATCCAAAACAGCCTGTTGGAAAACGGCTGGGAAGTGGAGGAAATCGATCAGCGGAACGGAAAAATAAAGGGAAGCAAGGGGGAATATGTGCTGACGGCGGAAGCTACAACAAAACCTACCCGCTGGATTATCATTATAGGAAAAAATGACTTGGTAAGCAGGCTGAATTTATAAATCTGTCAGCAATTGCTCCAACCTTTTTTATTGTGGAATTACGCCCTTCCTTATCCCATTTTCAAATCTCTATAAAAATGGTAGAATGAAACCATTACTACAAAATCATTCTGATGGATTCCATCGGAGCGGGAGGGGATTTGAATGGACGTATTGAACCTGACGGAAGATGCTCTGGAAGCAAAATGTGTGGAATGGCGCCGGTGGTTCCATGAACACCCGGAAGTCAGCACGGAAGAAAAGAAGACTTCAGAGAAGATCTTCACGATCCTGAAAGATTTGGGACTGGATCCGGTACGAGGCACAGACCATTATGGTGTGGCTGCTACCCTCAAAGGCGGAAAACCGGGGCCTGTGGTGGCTCTCCGGGCCGACATCGATGCTCTTTCCGTGAAAGAAGCCACCGGGCTTCCCTACGCTTCGCAGAATCCTGGGGTCATGCACGCCTGCGGCCACGATATCCATATCACCACTCTGATGGAAACTATCCTGCGGCTGCTCCGTCGGAAGGACGAAATCCAGGGCAGTGTGCGGATCCTGTTCCAGCCTTCGGAAGAACTGTCTCCTACCGGCGGTGCCCGGTATATGATGAAAGATGGGTTCCTAAAAGATGTGAAGGCCATTTTCGGGCTCCATGTGTGGCCCAGCTTCGTCTGTGGGAAAATCGGCGTCAAGGCAGGTGCCATGATGGCCGGTTCCGACCGGATCAAAGTGGTGATCAAAGGGAAGACAGCCCATGCAGGCCATCCCCAGGAAGGTATCGATGCCATTATGGCGGCAGCTGATTTCCTCCAGCAAATCAGCCACATCGTCAGTCGCAGGGTCAGCCCTTTGGCTACGGCCACCATCAACATCGGTACCATCCAGGGCGGATCCCGGTACAATGTAGTACCCGATGAAGTGATCCTGGAAGGGACCATCCGGACTCTGGACGAAGAAAACCGGAAAAGGATCCCAGAATTCATCCAGGACATCTTGGATGGCCTGAAAAAATCTGCCGGTGTGGACTGCGAATTCAATTACTATTATGGATACCCTGTCCTGGACAACTGGCCCGTACCTGCACAGTTGGTGAAAGATACGGCCCGGAAAGTCCTGGGAGAGGCAGGGCTGGTTTCCCAGGTGGTCCCGGATCTGACTGCCGAAGATTTTGGCTTTTACCTGCAGGAAATCCCTGGGGCCTTCCTGTGGCTGGGCTGCGGCACAGAAGGGGAACCCATCCATGGACTCCATGATGCCCGGATGTGTCCCAATGAGAATGCCCTGGTGGTTGGTTCCAAACTCATGAGCCAGGTGGTGATCGATGCTCTGGCTGCCCTTGGGCAGGGAGTAGATTTCAGCAAGAAAGACTGAAGGAGATAAGTTATGAAAATGGCATTTATCGGTGACAGCTTGGTAAGCTGCACCAATGAGACATTGGCCAATACCTGGTATGATATTGCGTCAAAGAAAATGGGCTTTGAAGTGGTGAACAATGCTGCGGGGGGCAAACTGACCCTGGTGATGTGGGGCATGTTCAAAATGGATGTGGTGGATGAAAAGGCCGATGGAGTCTTCCTGTGCTGCGGCATGAACGACATCCTGCTGGATGAACCCATGAGCTCCATCGAAGAAAATATTTCCGGCACACTGGACAAGGCTCGGGATGCAGGGCTGCCCATTGTGATCCTGGGAATCCCACCTCTCACCCGGATCGAAAGCACGGAAAAGGGCTGGCAACTGCCCAGTGAATTTGAAAAGCACAATGCGGCCCTCCGGGAATACCGCCAGTGGCTCCGGGAGGAAGCGGAACGCCGGAACCTGCCGGTGCTGGACTATGAAAAAGTCCTCAGTGAAGCGGAAGAAAAGACTGGGCGGAGTATGTTCCAGGACGGCCTCCATCCCAACAAGGAAGGGTATCAGGCGGTGGCCGAAGCCTTTGAAGCTGTGCTGGGGCGTGCCCTTCAGGAGCAGGCATGAAATTGGAGCACAACCAGCCGGTGATCATGACCCGGTCGGTGATGCTTTCCATGGCCAATTCCGCAGGGCACCTTTTCGGCGGCACCCTCATGGGCTGGATGGACGAAGTGAGCGGGATCACCGCCCACCGGTTCGCATGGACCCGGGTGACTACGGCTGCTGTAAAAGGCATGAACTTTTACGTGCCTATTCCCTACGGCACGGTCCTTCAGCTGGAAGGCCGGGTGACGCGGGTGGGGAACACCTCCATGGAGGTGGAAGTGGTGGCCTGGCTGGAACCGGAACAGGAAGAGCAGGAGCCCGTCCGGGCGGCGGATGCACTGTTTGTGTACGTATCCCTGGACGAAAACCGGAAACCGAAAAAAATCCAGCGCTCTCTTTGAGACGCTGGATTTTCTGTATCAGGAAAGGAAGCAAACCATGATCTATTATTTTTCCACTACTGGCAATTCCCTGGCCCTGGCCCAGAAACTGGCCACCACCCTGGGGGACGGGGGCTGTTCTGTCACCCGGATAAAGGAAAAGAACCTGGAAGGACCGGCTGTTGGCCTGGTGTTCCCAGTGTACTACGGGGATGTGCCTTCCAATGTGCAGGAGTTTGTCCGCAGCCACGCTTTCCCAGAGGACGCTTATGTGTATGCCCTGGCCACCTGTGGTACTACCTGGGGCCGCAGTTTCCGGACCCTGCAGAACCTGCTGCTGGCGCAGGGCTGCAGGCTTTCCTGGAGCCGGGCGGTGCCGCTGATTGCCAACAGTACCATCTGCTCCCGGTCCCATATCGGATATGACCCGAAAAAACTGGAGAAGGAAGATCTGGTGGTCCAGGAAGTGGCGGAGGCCGTGGAAAAACGCCGGGAAGATCATTCCCAGGAACAGGATTCTCTGATGGCTGGGCTTTTTGATACCTGGCTGGGCCGGAAGCTGGGAGAATGGTATCTGGGGGTACAGGTGGCTCCAGACCGGTGCGTCCGCTGCGGAGAATGTGTAAGGCTGTGCCCGGTGGAAAACATCCAGCTAGGGGAAAAATCAGCGGTGATGGGAAACCATTGCCTCCACTGCCTGGCCTGCCTCCACGGCTGCCCTCATCAGGCCATCACCGTCCGGGGAAGGGTGGTGCTGAAAGAAGATCAGTACCGTCATCCTGGCGTAACGGTGAAGGAGCTGGAGCGGTAAAAAAGTCGATATGCTGCATCTCTTCGATGAAGATTTGCAGAGAATGGCGCCTTCGGGCGCCTTTTTTTGTTGTAATGACAACTTGACTGCTTTTCTCAGGGAACAGCAATAAATAAGGCCATAAATCCCATTGATTTTGGAAATGCTGTTGAGCTTTTTTTTCAGCATATTGCGCAAAAGAAAAACAGCACCCCAGAGAGGAGAGGCTCAGCTCCAATACAGTTTCTAAGTCGTGAAAAGAATAGAGAATATAGGGAGTCAATCCCAGTTCATGATAAATGCTTTCACTATTTTTTTGAATGGTAGAACGGACCATTTGGATCATGGGTACAGAAATCAGGAACTGACGGCGTTCTTCCATGGGAAGCTGGTGGAATGGCATTTTCAAATTGGCCGGATGACTGCTATGGGAAGGCATTAAAGAAGGGAGGTACTGAACCGCCAAAGGACGAGGGACTACAAGACTGAAAGGATCGGTATAAAGAAACCAATCATGCAACCCAGGATCTTTGGGACGTGCAGTAGCAATCATGGCATCCAGATTATCATCCTGGAGTTGTTTTAATAAAGAAGTATATCCGTCTACAGAAAAAGAAAGTTCAATCTGAGGATAATGGCAACGGAAAACCGGCAGAAAGACAGGCAGTAACAATCTGGCTCGTGTAGGTGTGATACCTATGGTCAGGTGCCCCCTGAGTTCATGAGAAATATCATCCAACTGATTTGTCAGCGTTGTTTCCATCTTTAGCACTTGACGAGCAAATTTTTCCATATAAAAACCAGCTTCTGTGAGATGCATACAGGGTTCTCGTTCAAATAAACGGGTACGGTATTCTTCCTCTAAACGGCGGATGACACCGCTAAGAGTTTGTTGAGAAATAAAAAGTTTCCTGGCAGCTTTTGTTATGTTCTTTTCTTCTACTACCATAAGAAAATAGCGCAGGTTCCGTAAATTCATGATAATCTCCTATCCAAAGTATTTTCCCTGTCGAAAATGACAAGTTATAACTGTTTTACGTTGTTATTATAAAATGATATGCTGAAGACAACAAGAGACAGAAAAATGAGAAAAAAGGAGAAGAAAAATGGAAAAAAAGTGGATTGGAAAAGTAGGATTTCGCTTTTGCCAAGATATCCATAGGCCGGATCAGTCTTTGCTCAAAGAACTCCGAAAATATAGTACCTGTAATTTGGCAGATGGTTCTCTTGGTGCTTACGTCTTGGACTCTGGAATAAAACCTTTTGGTGTACCACAGAAAATTGCAGGTCCAGTAATTACCGTGGAGGTAAATGCTGGTGATAATCTCATGCTTCATAAAGCTATGGCGCTAGCCCATCCAGGGGACATTCTGATGGTACAGATACGGGGAAGCCGAGAATTTTCTGTCTGTGGCGGATTGATGCTGCGAAGAATGAAAGCATTGGGCATCCAAGGAATCATTGTAGATGGATGTGTGCGTGATCTTGCTGAGTTAGAAAATGTGGGATTGCCAGTGTATGCACGTGGATTGGTGCCTGTTGGGGCAGGGAAAAGCGGGCCAGGACAAATCAACTTTCCCATTGCTTGCGGTGGCATTGCAGTGCTTCCCGGATATTTGGCGATAGCCGATATGAACGGAATCATTTGTTTTCCGCCAGAAGATGCAGAAGAAATCATTCAAGGTGCTGAGGCAAAAGTCAGGAGAGAAAGAAAAGCTTTGCAGCAGATAGAAAATGGATTTTTGCTTAAAGCTGAAATCAACAAAGTCCTCCATGCAAAAAAAATTTTATGAAAGAAAGGACGTAAATCATGGGTGTATTGGAACGGACGCGGGCCGGGTTGTGCAGCTTTGGTCTTAATCTATCGATTATGGACCCAGTGCTGTTGGAAATTGCTAAGGCCGCCGGGTATGATTTTGTTCGCCTGGATTGTGAACATATATTGTTTGAGAACAGAATCGTATCTGAAATGCTTCGGATCGGTCAACTGTTGGATTTGGATGTGCAGGTAAGAGTGCCGGATATAACAGGGGTTGCAGCATTATTGGATAATGGAGCACAGGGCATCATGGTACCTCACATTGAGAGCAGAGAGGAAGTATGGAATGCAGAAAAGGCAGTGAAATATCCACCGGAAGGGGAACGGGGACTTACTGGTGCTGCCCGTGTCCTGGGATATGGCCGTCAGAATGTGGCAGTTTATCAGAAAGAAGCCAATAAAAAAACAGCTTTGATTGTCCAGATCGAGAGCAGAAAAGGCATAGAAAATATTGAAGAAATCCTGCAACAGCCTGGGTTGGATATGGTGGCTACTGGGCGCAATGATCTTTCTCAATCATTGGGGATCCCTGGAAAAAAGAACGATCCATCTGTACTGGAGACGGAAAATTTCATCATCCGCAAGACTCTGGAATATGGAAAAATCCCTACCATCCTCTGTAAAAGTAAAAAACGGTTTCAAGAACTTTATGACAAAGGAGTACGGTGTTTCACTCTTGAGAGAGACGACCTTTTGTTGAAAAAAGCAGCAGAAAAACAGTTGGATATGATGAAGGAGAGCTTAAAATGACTATTGGAATCGGGATTTGGGCATTTTTGGCTTATATTGGATTTATTTTATTTTGGAACTTGATCATTAAACGAAAACTTGCAGAAGCGATGATGTTTGCCTGGCTAATCGTTTGCTTATTCCATGGATTTGCTGCTCCTGATGCCCTTTGGAAATCATTCCTGGCAGGCACACGCACCTCCTCCTGTCTGTCTCCCATTTTATTTGTTGGGATGGCTGCGCTGATGGAAGAAACGCAGATCATTGGAAGGCTGATAGATATCTTGAATTCTCTTTTGGGAAGATTGAAAGGCGGTCCTGCCTATATTTCCGTTTTAGCCAGTGCATTGATGGGATTGATTTCCGGTTCTACGGCAGCCAATGCAGCCACCGTAGGCAGCATCACCATTCCATGGATGATGGAAACCGGGTGGGGTAAGGATCAGGCAGCAATCATGAATTCTGGAAGTGCTGGATTGGGTGTTTCCTTGCCTCCCAGTACGTCTATGTTCCTGATGCTGGGATTTGCTGATGTAGCGGCTTACGTAACAACGGGGGAAGTCTATTTGACCGTTCTTACAACAGGCTGTTATGGAATATTGTACCGGCTGTTGGTTACGCATTTCTATATTCGAAAATATCATATTGAAGCGCTGGCAGAGGAGCAGGTTCCTTCGTTTCGAAAAACCATACAGGAAAAATGGAGTTCCTTGATTATTTTTGTAGGTGTGATGATTCCGTTGTTCTTGACTACCGGTCCTGTAGCTGTTTTTTTAAGAAAGAGTGCTTTTGGTGCGAGAGGCGTTAAAGCCATTGATATTATTATTTGGGTACCGGTATTGATCATCCTGGGGGTTTTATTTGAAGGCAGAAAGTATTTACCGAAAAGTAAACAGGGATGGATAAAATTTTGTGGAACTCTGTCCAAAAAATTTTTTAATGTTGCCCCAATTATTATGTTTGCAATGTGCGGATCTGAAGCCTTGAGTTCTATTTGATTTGGCAGAGATGTATCTATTTTCATGGGGGAATTGGGGTTATCACGGGTCCTGACGATAGTGTTGGTCGCAGTTCTCGTAGAATGTGTGGTAGGTCCGTTAAATGCATCAGCAGCAACTATGGCATTGGGGCCAGTATGTTTTTTGTGCTTGAAAAATGTAGGTGTACCTCCTGCGGTGGCAGTTGCTGTGTTTTTGATGCTGGTATCCAATCAAGGTGCCATTCCACCCAGTTCTTCTGCCATTTATATTTCATGCGGAATCTCTGGCAGTGATGTAACGGAAACTTTTTCCACGTTACTATTCCATTATGCCATTCCCATTGCTTGTATTGCAGTCTTGATTGCTTTAGGAATTTTACCAGTTTTGGCATAAGAAAAGAGGCAGTTATGCAAAAAATCAATTCATTGTTAGATATTTGTTTTTATGTTTTCTTTACTTTGACATTTGGGTGTGCCGCATTTATAGTATTGGGCCAGGCAGTTGCTGTAATGACTATGAATGCAGAACTGGCTATATGGTGTAAAAAATTAATTGTTTTAAATGCTCGTCTGGGGGCGGGTGTATCCGTCACTACTTTGGTGATGGGCTATCTCCGTGGATGGATGAGCGGCAAAAAGAAAGAGAAGAGATAAACATTTAGCTATGAAGTGAGTCAATTGTAGTTTGGCTTTAATACTGAACTTTTGATATTTAAGTCCCAAAAAATCAGCTAAAATACAACTTTTCTTGACTTAAAAATCAAAAGTTGATATGCTTCTCTATAAAAAGGGGGGTATATCTATGCGGAGAATAATATTTGATGCTTTGAAAAAATGGAAGGAAAATCCGCATCGTCTGCCACTGTTGATCAGCGGGGCGCGGCAGGTGGGAAAGACTTATATCCTTCGGGAATTTGCGTCTGCCTGTTATCCGTCCGTAGTATATATCAATCTGGAAACCAATCGGCGGGCAGCGGACTGCTTTTCAGAGAATATTTCGCCTCGGATGCTGCTACCCTATCTGGAAGCAGTGACCGGACAAAAAGTCATTCCGGGAAAAACCCTGCTGATCCTGGATGAAATCCAATCCACGGAACGGGCTCTAACCTCCTTGAAATATTTTGCAGAGGAAGCTCCGGAATTCCATGTGGCAGCAGCCGGCAGCCTGCTAGGAGTGGCGCTCAACCGGAAAAAATTTTCTTTCCCGGTGGGAAAGGTGGAAACCCTCCAGATGTTTCCCCTGAACTTTGAAGAATTTCTTTGGGCCAGGGGAAAAGAACTGTTGGCAGCTGCTATCCGAAAGGCGTACGAAGACAGGGAACCTCTTCCAACTGCACTGCATGAAGAAGCCATACGTCTGTACCGAGAATATTTGGTAATTGGGGGGATGCCCAGTGTCATCAATGCATTTTTAGCAAACCATTCTTTTTTGGATATTCCCCAGGTACAGCAGGAGATCTTGGACAATTACACAGCGGACATGGTCAAATATGCTTTCCCCTCGGAAACCGTAAAAATCCGGGCTTGCTATCAGTCTCTGCCTGTACAGCTGGCAAAAGAAAACAAGAAATTTCAATATAAGGTTGTACAGCGGGGGGGAACCGCTGCTATTTTCGGAGCTCCCATTGAATGGCTCAGCCAGGCAGGCATTGTCCTGCGTTGCCGGAGACTGCAGCATGCTGCAGAACCGCTGGCTGCTTATGTGGATCTATCCGCCTTCAAGCTATATAGCAGTGATGTCGGGTTGCTTGCCATGCAGTCTGGAATGTCCCAGGAAACCATTTTGTCCGGGACAGGCAATCTGTTTATGGGAGCGATGACGGAGAATTATGTGGCCCAGCAGTTTGTCTCATTGGGGTTGCCTCTTTACTATTGGGAAAGTAAAAGTACTGCAGAATTGGACTTTGTGTTCCCTGTGGGTGCTAAAACCTATGGCGTAGAAGTGAAAAAAGGAGAACATATCCGTTCCCGGAGCTTGGGTGTATTCCGGCAACAGGAAAATCCGACCGGTGTAATGCGGTTTTCCTTGAAGAATTTTGGCTTTGAAAACGGCATTTTGTCCATTCCGTTGTATGCTGCGTTTTGTTTGCCAGAAGGACTGTAAGCACAGAAGAGCGCGGTGAAAAAGATAAGCTGCTGGAAGTTTGGCACTATATTATAAAAAGCACCACAGGATTTTTTCCTGGGTGCTTTTCCTATTTGATACTATCATTTTGCTCGGCTTGCCATGTTTTTTCTGCCCTTTCTGGCGGTACACCAGAAGATCCATACCAAAAACAGAAATGCCAAGGCCAGCCATTTGGTGAGTACGTCCCCGCCCTGCTTGGCGAACAGATCGTCGTAGCCTTTCAGGTAGACGGCCAGGATCACCAGGGGCAGACCATAGGTATAATAGAACTTCCAACCGGCAGACAAGCTCCGGCCGGCTCCCTGGTTCACTTCTCCTAGGAAGTTTTCCCAGCCCCAGCCGTTCTTCCGGGTGCAGAAAAGCACGAAGGTCAGGCCTCCCAGGGGCAGCAGGTTGTTGGAAACGATGAAGTCTTCCAGATCGAGGACACCAGTTCCTGGACCCAAGGGCTGGAAGCCGCTCCACAGGTTAAAGCCCAGGACACAGGGGATGCTCCCCAGGGCGATGAGGGCGAACACGAACCAGGCAGCTTTGGGCCGGTCCCAGCCCAGCAGCTCTCGGAAACAGGCGATGATGCTTTCCATCACTGCAATGACTGTGGAAAGGGCGGCAAAGGAGAGGAACACAAAGAACAGGCTGCCCCAGATCCGTCCTCCTGGCATCAGGGTGAACAGGTTGGGAATGGTCAGGAAAATCAGGGAGGGTCCGGCATCCGGCTGGATCCCATAGGCAAAGCAGGCGGGGATGATGATGAAGCCGCTCATGAGCGCCACAAAGGTATCCAGGGCGGTGATGGTCAGGGCTTCTCCCGGCAGGCTCCGTTTTTTGTCCATATAGGAAGCAAAGATCATCATGGCCCCGTTGCCGGCACTGAGAGTGAAGAAAGCCTGGCTCATGGCGGCGTAGATCACATTTCCCCAGCCTAATTTTTCCAGGGAAGCAAAATCAGGAATCAGGTAGAAGGCAATGCCTTTTTCCGCTCCCGGCAGGAAAATGGAATGGACGGCTAGGATGATCATCAGGAGCAGCAGAGCGCTCATCATCACCTTGGTGATCCGTTCGATGCCCTTTTCCAGGCCCATATAGCAGACCAGGAACCCCAGGAGACAGGAAAGGAAGGTCCAGGAACCCATGGAAAGGGGCTGAGCCAGCATATCTTGGAAAGTGGCCTGGATGAAGGACGGGGACTGTTCCACAAAGGTCCCTTTCAGGTGGAGCCAGCAATAGTTCAGCATCCACCCGGTGACAGTGGTGTAATAGAGCAGCAACAGGATGACCCCGGCAATGCCGATGTATTTTAAATGAGACCAGCGGCTGCCGGCAGGAGCCAGCCTGTCAAAGCAGCGGGCCACACTCTGGCGGCTGCTCCTGCCCAGAGCAAATTCGCACAGGAGCACTGGGATTCCTAGGAGCAGCAGGAAGAGCAGATACAGGAGGATGAAGGCGGCCCCTCCGTACTGGCCGCACAGATAGGGGAACTTCCATACATTGCCGATGCCGATGGCACAGCCGGCGCTGACTAGGATGAACCCCAGACGGGATTGGAAGGAATCACGGGTGCTTTGCTGGTCTGACATAAGTTCTACCTCACTTCTATGCTACGAATGATTAATATGTTACAATATTACACTAAAAACCCAAAGAATGCAAAAAATGCTGTGGACGACTGGATGGCTGAAAAAACCGTCTGTGTCCACAGCTGTATCTTACTGTGCTTTTTTCCTGCTGGTGGTATAGAAGATGAAGCCCAGGAATAGAAAGGCCAGGACCAGCCATTTGGCCAGCACCACCGGTCCTTGTTTGCTGAACATATCGTAGTACCCCTTCAAGTAGATGGTGATGATCAGCAGGGGCAAGATATACAGCAGATAACTGTGGAGTGAAGCCGGCAGGTTCCGGCCTTCCCCGTCGTTGGCTTCTGCCAGGAAGTGTTGCCAGCCCCAGCCGTTCTTTTTGGTGCAGAACAGCACAAAGGCCAGGCTCCCCAGAGGCAGCAGGTTGTTGGAGACGATGAAATCTTCCAGGTCCAGGATGGAAGAACCGGGGCCCAGGGGCTGGAAGCCGCTCCACAGGTTGAAGCCCAGGACGCAGGGGATGCTCAGGAGGACGATGGCCAGCCCATTGACGGCCACGCTCTTTTTTCGGCTCCAGCCGTACAGGTTCATACCGAAGGCCAGGATGTTTTCGAACACGGCGATGACGGTGGACAGGGCGGCGAAGGACAAGAAGATGAAGAACAGCATGCCCCAGAACCGGCCCCCCGGCATCTGGACGAACAGGTTGGGGATGGTGAGGAAAATCAGGGACGGACCGGCATCCGGCTGGATCCCGAAGGCGAAGCAGGCGGGGATGATGATGAACCCGGCCATGAGAGCCACAAAGGTATCCAGGGCGGTGATGGTGGACGCTTCTCCGAATAAGCTCCGCCCATGGGGCAGGTAGGCTCCGAAGATCAGCATGGCCCCGATTCCGATGGACAGGGTGAAGAAAGCCTGGCTCATGGCGGCGTAAATCACATTCCCCCAGCCCAGTTTTTCCAGGGCGGCGAAATTGGGCACCAGATAGAACTCGATCCCTTTTCCCGCTCCTTCCAGGAACAGGGAATGGGCAGCCAGGACAATCATCAGGAGCAGCAGGGCGCTCATCATCCATTTGGTGATCCGTTCCACGCCGTTTTGGATCCCCAGATAGCATACGGCAAAGCCCAGGAGGCAGGTGAGCACCATCCAGAACAGCAGGTTAGCCGGATCTTGGAGCATGGCTCCGAAGGTGGCGGTGATGAACTGGGTGGAAGCCCCCACAAAAGTCCCTTTGATGTGGAGCCAGCAATAGTACAGCATCCAGCCGGTGACGGTGGTGTAGTACATCATCAGCATGTAACAGCCCACGATGCTGATGGCTTTCAACCGATGCCAGCAGGTGCCGGGAGGCTCCAGGGCCTCGAAGCTTTTGGCGGCGCTGCAGCGGCTGCCTCGGCCGATGGCGAATTCGCAGACCATCACCGGGATGCCCATGATCAGGAGGAATACCAGATAGATCAAGATGAAGGCAGCCCCGCCGAACTGGCCGCACAGGTAGGGAAATTTCCACACATTCCCGATGCCGATGGCACAGCCGGCGCTGACCAGGATGAAGCCCAGTCGGGAACTGAAAGATTCCGGAGAAACACCTTTCTCAGACAAAAAAACACCTCATTTCAAAATGTGACAATTCAGTGATTTCTATTGTATTATAGACTAGGGAAAGTTGCAAGAAAATTGTGGGGCCCGCAACCGCCCCCTATCTTGCCTTCGGCTGGATCATGGGCGGGGTCTGGGCCTTTACTTTAGGCCCGGTGGGCACAGGGCCCTGGGGCTGGGTCGGTTGGGGCCGGGGAGCGGCGGGCTGTTTGTTCACGGCCGGAGGCTTCTGTCCGGCCTGGGGAGCGGGTTTCCGGGGAGCCGTCGTTCTGGTGCCAGTTTTCTGCTGGTCCATGATCCGGTTCCGGTCCTGGATGGCTTTTTCTTCCGCCTTTTTGGCGGACTGGTTGTGCCAGAAGAAAATCCCCACAGCCAGGACAACAATCAGGATAAGGGACAGGAAACGCTGGGGGGAGAAACGGGATCTTTCCTTTGGCGAAGAGGCTGCAGCAGGGCTCTTTCCCTCTGGAAAGCCGGTCAGCCATTTCATGATTCTGCGTAGCATGGCAAAAATCCTTTCCTTGGTGAAAAATGGAGCCAGACTGATCAGTCTGTCCGGCAAAGGATATTGTACCGTTTCGAGAGGAAAAATACAACGGAGCTGCCGACTTATATTTGGCCTTTCCTCTGCACTCTTTTCTCTGCACTCTTCACTTTGTGTTATAATAGGAAATCATTGCGTAACTATCATTGACAAAGGAAGGAAGCCATGGATAAAAAATATTTTTTCTTTGACATCGATCGGACCCTGGGGCTGGGGATCACTGGCCAGGTGCCGGCGGACACCCAGTACTGTGTGGATGAGCTCCAGCAGCAGGGGCATTTTGTGGCCCTGGCTACCGGACGGCTCCAGTGTGACGCGGCGGCCTTTGCGGAAAAACACGGCATCCATTCCATGGTGGCCGACGGAGGCAACAGCCTCACCGTGGACGGGAAGATCCTGGAGATGGAAGGACTGCCCCTGGCACCGGCCAAGGCCCTGCTCCGGGAACTGACGGAACGGAACCAGCCCTGGTCCGTGGTGCTGGACAACACCCTGGACCGGTATACCCCTTATGCGGACTATCCCCGGGAAGATCCGGGGAATTACATGAACACCAAAGTCCAGCCGGTGGACATCGGCAGCCTGGACCAGGTGTACAAAATCATGTACGTCCGGGAACAGCCGGGTACGGAACCGGCGGACCGGCGGCAGCTGCCCCATCTGCCCTTCATCGACAACACCTGGCTGGTGGAACCGGTGGACAAGGGAGCCGGCATCGAAAAGCTCATGGGCCTTATGGGAGAGGATCCAAAGGATGCAGTGGTGTTCGGAGACGGGCTCAACGACATCACCATGTTCCGGAAGCCTTTTTTCGGGGTGGCCATGGGGAACGCCCGGCCGGTAATCAAAGAACGGGCGGACTATATCACCGATGACAACGACAAGGGAGGCATCCTCAATGCCTGCCGGAAGTTCGGGTGGATAAGAGATTAGTGCAGAGTGCAAAGGAAAGAGGGGAGAGGAGTAAGATGAAGATTTGGAAAATCGTGACGGGGGTGCTGGTGTTCAGCCAGATTTCTCTGGGGATGGTCCTGGCGGCAGCACCGTCTCTTGATAACATAGTCAAACCTTCCAAGGGCTATGTGTGGCGTCTGGATGCGGCCAACAAACTCCGGCTGCCCCGGTCCTGGCGGGTGGATGCCGCCAATCGCATGAGCGGCAGCGGCCAGCCTTCCATCCTGAATCTGGCGGCGCTGACCCAGGAACTGCAGAAACAGGGCATCCAGCCCAAACAGGTGATCCTGGTGGACCTGCGCCAGGAGGACCATGGATACCTGAACGGCACGGCGGTAAGCTGGTACGGGGACAACAATTGGGCCAATGTGGGGAAATCCGATGCCGCCATCCGGCGGGAGGAAGCCCGGCGGCTGGAAAAGGAGAAAAACAGGGAAACTCCCTATTACCATCTGGACAAAAAGAAAAAGCCCCATTATAAGGGAACGGAAAAAGTCCAGACGGCCCTGACGGAACAGCAGGCGGCGGCTCTGTTCGGCCTGGGCTATGCCCGGTTCGCTAGCACGGACCATATCTGGCCGGAACCGGAAGAAGTGGACGCCTTCCTCCAGTGGCAGAAAGCCCTGCCGGCGGATACCTGGCTCCATTTCCACTGTCAGGCCGGAAAGGGCCGGACCACCGCCTATATGATCATGCGGGACATCTGGCTCAATGGGCAGCAGGACAGCCTGGAAACCATCTGTTCCCGGCAGCATGCCCTGGGGGGACAGGATGTGCTCAACATGACCCATAAGGAAGGGTGGCGCCAGACCATCGACGACCACAAAATCTACCGGCTGAAGCAGTTCTATACTTATGTAAAAGAACTCCAACAGGGAAAAATCACCCAAAGCTGGACGGATTATCTGAAACAGAATCCATAAAAAAGAAGGGACTGCTTGCGCAACAGCCCCTTCTTTTTTATGGTTCTTTAGTTTTCTTTCTTCAGGAACCCAGGAGTGGTCAGATACCGGTCTCCGTTGTCCGGCAGCAGCACCACCAGGGTCTTGCCTTTGTTTTCCGGCCGTTTGGCCACTTCTACGGCAGCATACAGGGCAGCCCCGCCGGAAATCCCGATCAGGAACCCTTCATGATGGATGAAGTCCCGGGCGGTTTCGTAGGCCTGGTCCGTAGAGGCGGTGAGGATCTCATCGTAGATCTTGGTATTCAGGGTCTTGGGCAGGAAGTTGGTGCCGATGCCCTGGATCTTGTGAGGACCGGGTTTGCCCTGGCTTAGGAGGGGAGAATCCGCCGGTTCCACAGCTACCACTTTTACGGAAGGTTTCTTTTCCTTCAAATATTCGCCCACACCGGTAAGGGTACCGCCGGTGCCCACCCCGGCCACGAAAATGTCCACAGCGCCATCGGTGTCTTCATAGATTTCCGGACCCGTGGTAGCTTTGTGGGCCGCCGGGTTGGCCGGGTTGTCGAACTGTTCCGGAATGAAGCTGCCGGGGATGGAGGCGGCCAGTTCCTTGGCCTTTTCCACGGAACCAGCGATGCCTTTCTTGGCTTCCGTCAGTACCACTTCGGCCCCATAGGCGGCAATCATGTTCCGCCGTTCGATGGACATGGTTTCCGGCATCACCATGATGGCCCGGTAGCCT
The DNA here is from genome assembly GCF_052216985.1 of Acidaminococcus nyctereutis. Lineage (NCBI taxonomy): Bacteria > Bacillati > Bacillota > Negativicutes > Acidaminococcales > Acidaminococcaceae > Acidaminococcus > Acidaminococcus nyctereutis. The sequence goes on along the minus strand of NZ_JBQOUY010000009.1, from coordinate 39,172 downwards.
TTCATGGCTGCTACAGCTGCCAGGCCAATGCCCGTGTTGCCGCTGGTGGGCTCGATGATGACGCCGCCTTTTTTCAGCACGCCCCGTTTTTCCGCATCTTCGATCATGACCTTGGCGATCCGGTCCTTGGCAGAACCCGCCGGGTTGAAGCTTTCCAGCTTCACCAGCAGTCGGGCCTGTAGGTCCTTGTCCGCTGCGAATTTCACCGGTTCCAGCAGAGGGGTATGGCCGATCAGATCCAGTACGCTTGTATAAATTTTAGACATAACAATCTCTCCTTTATTTTCATGGAAATTTCTTTTGAATGAACGATGAACTGCCTGCTTTCCTGGGCTTCAACATCGGGGTCCCAGGGGCTTGTTCCACCAATTTTGCTGCAAGGGGAAAACCTCCTTTTCCAAGTAAAACACTAGGGTATCCGTTTCGAAAAAAGTACCGGAGTACTTTTTTCGGAAGTTGCTGAAAGATCAGCGGAAGTTGACCACCTGCTTCAGAGCTGGGCCTTCCTGCTGGGCCCGCAGGTCCATGACCTGCCGTTTCAGCAAGGCCACCTGTTTTTCCAGGGCGGCGATCTGGTCTTCGATGGGGTCAGGCAGCCGGTTATGGTTCAGGTCCACATCCCGTTCGGAATGGGCCGGTGCTACCCGTACCCCTTTCCGGGCTACCACATGGCCAGGGATGCCCACCACCGTGGCATAGGGAGGGACTTCCTTCAGCACTACGCTGCCGGCTCCGATCTTGGCCCCTTCTCCTACGGTGAAGGAACCCAGCACCTTGGCTCCGCAGGCCACCACCACATAGTCTCCGATGGTAGGATGCCGTTTGCCTTTTTCTTTGCCGGTGCCGCCCAGGGTCACTCCCTGGTACAGGGATACGTTGTTGCCGATGATGGTGGTTTCTCCGATGACGATGCCGGACCCGTGATCGATGAAGAGCCCTTCTCCGATCTGGGCACCGGGATGGATCTCGATGCCGGTCAGGAGCCGGGCCAGGGTGGAGATGAGCCGGGCGGTGACGAACCAGGATCTTTCATAGAAAAAATGGGAAATCCGGTACGCCCAGATAGCATGGAGACCCGAGTAACAAAGGATGACTTCCAGGGTATTCTTGACCGCCGGATCCCGCTGTTTGATGACTCGGATATCGTTGCGCATGGATGCAAACATAAACTCATTCCTCCCTTTTTGGACACAAAAAAGACCGCCTCCTGACAGAGGCGATCTCTCGCGGTTCCACTCTGATTGCAGCCAGACTTCGACTGCCACTCATACCGATAACGGCGGCTGCCCGGAAGGCCCTACTTTCTGTTCAGGTCTTCAGCTCCCAAAGGCATTCCATCCTCTCAAGCTTCGGCGCAAACTTTCAGCCGGTGATTCGCGCTCTCTGTGCCACTCTTTGAAGTGTACTTGTTTTGGTCATCGCTTTTTGATTTTCAATGTTGCCTGTATTGTAATCTTCTTCGATACACTTGTCAAGAGAAATTTTAAAAAAGTTTCAAGACCGGGGATTGCAGGGAAAACCAGTGGATGGTATCATAGTGCTTACGTGGAGAAAGAAGGATGTTTTATGGACGGAAAGCAAAAAGGGACGGAAAGGTCCCGGAATCGCAGAAAAAAAGGAATCATGCTGGGAGTCTGTACCCTGATCTTTTTAGGAGTGCTGCTCACAGGCTGTTTCGCCCTTGGGTATAAAGGGGGAGGAGCGCCGGCGCCCACTGTACCGGTGAAAAAAACGGAAGCCCAGAAGCCCAAGACCGTAAAAAAAGAGGCGCCTGCTCTGCCGGAGCAGAAAGAAACGCCAGTGGAAAGCCTCCAGAAGAAACCAGGGGAGACCAAACAGCCGGAAACCCAGCCGGCAGCGGAACAGCCGCTGGTTCCAGGGAAAAAGTATTCCGTGCTGGTGGACAAAAGTGAGCATAAACTGTATCTGAAGGAGGGAGAACAAGTGGTCCGGGCCTGGGGCTGTGCCATCGGGAAAGGCGGCCTGGGGCAAAAAGAACGGCGGGGAGATAATATGACGCCCGTCGGGACCTTCCTGATCGACGAAATCGATGATGCTTCTGGATGGACCCATGACTTCGGAGATGGGAACGGAGAAATCCGAGGAGCTTATGGGCCTTGGTTCCTGAGCCTGGATACAGAAGACCTGAGCCAGGGAAACTGGGATGGCATCGGGATCCACGGGACCCATGCTCCCAGCTCCATCGGTACGGATGCTTCCGAAGGCTGTGTGCGATTGGAGAACCACAATTTACAGGAATTAGAAAAAGTGGCTTATATTGGGATGTCGGTGACTATCCAGGATTAGAATCAGATCCATTTGTCCTTCATAGAGAAACGGAAAAATTAATAATAAATCTTAAAAAACACCGAAACCCTTCAAACCATTGCTGTATTCGGCACTTTGAAATCTAAAAAAGAGTTGACAAAAATTGCTCAAACGGATATATTAATTATAGTAATCATTATCTAAAAGGTAAACTGTAAAATGGTAAGAATGGAGGTGTTGATTACGTTAACGGCTGCAGAATTGGCGAAATTGCTTCGGGACAACGGCTGCAAAGTTACGCCTCAGAGACTGGCTGTCTATGATATGCTGGCCCATACAACGGAACATCCCACGGCTGAGATGATCTATAACAAAGTGAAGGAAAAATATCCTACTATGAGCTTTGCAACGGTCTATAAATCCGTGGAAATCTTCAGCAAGCTGCATATCATCCAGGTGCTGAATACCGGGGAGGACAGTTTCCGGTATGATGCCAATGTGATGGAACATCCGCATATCCGCTGCATGAAATGCGGCAAGGTCTGCGATGTACCTCATCTGGATGCCAAAGCCATTGAAGACAAGGTGGCAAAGGAAACGGGTTTTACGGTCCAGGGTCATCAATTCTATTTCTATGGGTTGTGTGGAGACTGCCAGCCTAAAGAAAATTGAACCACCGAAGGGAAAATGCCGGACTCTTGAGAGTTCGGTGTTTTTTTACATTTCTTTCAGGGATTTTGCTATAATAGTAAGTATAATAGCGGGGTATGGGAAGGACACCCCGACATTTTTGTATAGAATGGTGTTATCATGACGATGACTGATTTTGAAGTAGATGTACTGGCCAGCGGAAGCAAGGGAAATTCTACCCTGATCCGGGCCGGTCAGACGGCAATCTTGATCGATGCAGGGATTTCCTGCCGGCGGATCGTCCAGGGACTGAGGCACTGCGGGCTTGAACCAGAAGACCTGAGCGGGGTCTTCCTGACCCATGAACATCGGGACCATATTGCCGGTCTGGATGTGTTTGCCCGGCATTACAGCACGGTCCCGATCTTCGCCAATGAAAGGACCTGGGCCCAGCTTTCTGTAAGACGGATGCTGCCTCGGCCCCAGGTGCGGGTGATCCCCCGGAGCTGCAGTATGGGGAACCTGCGGATCGAACCGTTCCGGATCCCCCATGATGCAGCTGATCCCGTGGGGTATGAAATCTTCCATGGGGACGAAAAATGCACTTACCTGACGGACTGCGGCATCATCACAAAAACGGTGGAATTGGCGGCAGAAGGGGCATCGGTCATGGTCCTGGAGGCCAACCATGATGAGGATATGCTGCGCCATGGACCATATCCTCCAGCCCTGCAGAAGCGGATCCTGGGGAAGGAAGGCCATCTGTCCAACCGGACGGCGGGCCAGTTCCTGACATCCTTGGCAGAACCGCCGACCGAAGTGTTCCTAGCCCATCTCAGTGAAAAAAACAATACACCGGATGTTGCCTACAAGACGGTACGGGCGGTGCTGCAAGAGTGCCCGCGGACCCGAGGCATCCAGCTGTATGTGGCCCAACAGCAGGAAATGGTCAGCAATGTCCGCTGACAAGGAGTGAGATTATGAGACATACCATTACGAAGAAAACTTTGAGCGCGCTGGTGGCGCTTTCCCTCAGTGCCAGCTTTCTGACCGCAGGCTGCGGTCTGGCCAGCAATAAGACGGCTGGCAAAGCAGAAACCAAACCAGCTGTGACTACCCAGGAACAGCAGACCAAGAAGGCGGAAGCCAGCATGAGTGCGGCCCGGAATACCCCCATTGTCAAAGCGGCTAAGAAAGTAGGGCCGGCTGTAGTCGGCATTACCAATAAGGCATTGGTCCGGGATTATTTCAACCGGACCCAGATGGTGGAACAGGGCAGTGGTTCCGGGGTCATTTACAGCAAAGACGGACTCATCGCCACCAATAACCATGTGGTGGCTGGCGCCCAGGAAATCGTAGTGAGCCTGCCGGATGGCAAGACTTATACCGGCAAGGTGCTGGGAACGGATCCTTCTACGGATCTGGCTGTAGTGAAAATCGATGCAGAAGGGGATCTGCCTGTGGCAGAATTCGGAGACTCTGATTCCCTGATGGTGGGAGAACCGGCCATTGCCATCGGGAACCCTCTGGGCATGGAATTCCGGGGCAGCGTCACCGCGGGGGTGATCAGTGCCCTGAACCGTTCTCTGGACATGGGAGAACGGCGGTTCCGGCTGATCCAGACCGACGCGGCCATCAACCCGGGGAATTCCGGGGGAGCCCTGGTGAATGCGGACGGACAGGTGATCGGCATCAACAGCGCCAAAATCGCGGCATCCGGGGTGGAAGGCATCGGTTTTGCCATCCCTATCAATGAAGCCAAACCCATTCTGAAGGAATTGGCGGAAAAAGGACGGGTGGTCCGTCCCTATCTGGGGGTCAGCCTGTTGGATCAAACCTTGGCACAGCGTCTGGGATTTGATCTGGACCTGAGAGGAGGGCTGTTCGTCGTAAAGATGTTTCAAGACGGTCCTGCATATCGTGGAGGCATCCGTCCAAATGATATTATCGTTAAGTTCAATGGTACTAAGGTGGATTCTGTAGCTGCCCTCCGGGAAGCGCTGGGCAAATGCCAGGTAGGGCAGCAGGTGCCGGTGACCATCCTCCGGGGAGATGAAGAGGTCAATAAGATCGTGACCCTGACAGAAATGCCCCAGAAGAGCAGCCAGCAATGATCCGGATCACCCTGGCCTGCGCAGGCAAACTAAAAGAAAATTATCTCCGAGAGGCGGAACAGGAGTTCACCAAACGGCTGGGGGCTTACTGCCAGCTAGAAATCCGCTGCATCCCGGAGGAGAAGATGCCGGATGATCCCTCACCGGCGGTGAAGGAACAGGTACTGGAAAAAGAAACGGACCGGATCCTGAAACTGATCCCGGAACACAGCTTTGTGGTCCTTTTGGATCTGCGGGGGAAGGAAATCTCTTCCCCCCAGCTGGCGGAAAAAATGGGACAGTGGATGGTGGGAGGGGTCAGCCATCTGACCTTTGTGATCGGAGGACCTTTCGGGTATACGGACGCCCTGCGGAAACGGGCGGATTTCCGGTGGAGTTTCTCCCCCCTGACCTTTACCCACCAGATGATCCGGATCCTGCTTTTGGAACAGATCTACCGGGCCTTCAAGATCCTGCGGAAAGAGAAATACCATCATTGAAACAGACCGGACTGGGACCTGCAGGCTGTGCGGAACCCGAGAGGGACCAGCCCGGTTTTTTGGGAAAAGATGTCATAGGTCATAGGTCATACGCCGATGGAAGCCAGCACGGCTGGCTTTGATTGAAAGAAAAGCAGACCATGTCGTACCAGGGCTGCAAATTCAAAATCAATTGGTATAAATTGATTTCCAAAAGCGTATGACGTCTGACTTATGACGAATTAAGGGGAGTGGAAACATGGAAAAGGCAAAGGTATATTTTACGGATTTTCGCTGTCCGGTAGGCACCAGTGCCCTGGATAAGCTCCAGCGGCTGTGTAAGGCGGCCCATATGGGAGATATCGACTTCCAAGGGAAATTCACGGCTATCAAGATGCATTTCGGGGAATTGGGGAACCTGGCCACCATCCGGCCCCAGTATGTAAAAGCGGTAGCGGACCTGGTGAAGGAATGGGGCGGCAAACCCTTCCTCACCGACTGCAACACCCTATATCCAGGGAGCCGGAAGAATGCTTTGGACCATCTGGATTGTGCGGCTCTCAACGGCTATAACACTATTACTACCGGGTGCCAGGTAATCATCGGGGATGGGCTCCGGGGTACCGACGAAGTGGAAGTGCCGGTTCCCGGCGGAGAATACATCCAGAAGGCCAAAATCGGCCGTGCCGTCATGGATGCAGATGTGTTCATCAGCCTGGCCCATTTCAAAGGCCACGAATCCACGGGCTTCGGGGGAGCGGTGAAGAATATCGGTATGGGCTGCGGCAGCCGGGCCGGGAAGATGGAACAGCATTCTTCCGGAAAACCCAAAGTGGATGAAGAAAAATGCCGGGGCTGCGGTCACTGTGCCAAAGAATGCGGCAGCGATGCCATTACGTACGGAGAAAACCACAAGGCCCACATCGACGAGGAAAAATGTGCCGGCTGCGGCCGCTGTATCGGGGCCTGCGGCTTCGACGCCATCGAGACTGTCCAATGGGATGCCAATGAGCTGCTGGACCGGAAAATGGCGGAATACGCCCTGGCAGTGGTCCATGGTCGTCCCTGCTTCTACATCAACATGGTGATGGACATTTCTCCCAACTGCGACTGCCATGGAGAAAATGATGCGCCCATCCTGCCCAATATCGGTATGTTCGCTTCTTTCGATCCCATCGCATTGGATCAGGCCTGTGCCGATGCCTGCCAAAAGGCACAGCCTCTGCCCAACAGCCAGCTGGCGGATCATCTGGCGGAAAAAGACTGGAAATGCCATCACGATCATTTCCTGGACAGCAATCCCCGGGTGGATTGGGCCACAACTTTGGAACACGGGGAAAAGATCGGGCTGGGGACTAGAGCGTATGAATTGGCTACCTTGAAATAACGGATAACGGAGGAGCAGCAGCCTGGTCACTGGACGATAGCACCAAGGGGGGTGGAACAGATGGCACTTTATGCGTTGGGAGATCTCCATCTGGCCTTCCAGCGGCCAGAGAAATCCATGGACGCCATGGGGCCCGTCTGGGTCCGCCACGAGGAAAAAATCTGGAAGAACTGCCAGGAACTGATGAAACCGGAAGACACCTTGGTACTCCTGGGGGACCATTCCTGGGGACGGAAACTGGCCCAGTGCCGGGAAGACCTGGACTTCATCGCCCGCCTCCCGGGCCAGAAGATCCTCATCCGAGGAAACCATGACATGTTCTGGGAAGCCCAGAAAACCGAGGCCCTGAATGAGGCATACCGGGGGAAGCTGTTCTTCCTCCAGAACAACTTTACCGTCTATCAGGATTACGCCCTGGTGGGGACCAAAGGGTTCACCTTTGAAGGCCCCTTCCTGATCAACCGGTATACGGGGGAAGTGCTCAGCTGGGACCAGGAGGCGGAGAAACACGCCCAAAAACTGGTCCGCCGGGAAGCCATCCGTCTGGAGGATTCCTTCCGGAAAGCCCGGGAAGCCGGATACCGGAAGTTCCTGGTATTTCTCCATTATCCTCCTACCAATATCTTGGAAGAGGATAGTATCTTTACCCGGATGGCAGAAAAATATGGGGCGGAGCAGGTGATCTATGCCCACTGCCATGGGAAGAATCAGTTCCAGGACAGTATCCTGGGTTTCCACAATGGAATCCGGTATCGGCTGGTCTCTGGAGACTACTTGGACTTCCGGCCGGAAAAAATCTTGGATTGAAAACTGTTTTTAAGAGGAAAACAAAAAATGGGGATGTGAAAATATGAAGGATCATTTTTTCACATCCCCGTTTTTTATACCTCTAATGGCAAAAATAATTTGCAATATTAAATTTACTATTGCTTTTCAGTTGCCGTAAATTTGGATATAGTAGGATTGTAAACAAAAAGATAAAATTTGCGGAGCGCGCAGCAAATTTTACTGAATACAATAAGGAATCTGGTAATGAAACAAGGAGGAGGACATATGCAGAAACAGGCACTGGAAGGTGTGCGGGTACTGGATATTGCCACGGTCATTGCTGCTCCCTGGGCAGCAGGGCTTTTGGCAGATTTTGGGGCAGAAGTCATTAAAGTGGAAATGACGGGACGGGGAGATGCGTTCCGGGCCATGGGGCCTTTGAAGGATGGGAAGAGCATCCGCTGGCCCAGTATGGGAAGAAATAAAAAAAGCGTGACCTTGGATTTCCACTACGAAGAAGGGAAACAGCTTTTCCTGGATCTGGTCAAAAAAAGCGACGTGGTCATTGAAAATTTCAAGACAGGGACCCTTGAAAAATGGGGGGTCGGTGTAGAGAAAATGCGGGAAGTCAACCCGGATATCATCGTGACCCATGTAACGGGCTACGGCCAGACCGGACCCTACAGAAAATTGGCCGGGTTGGGAACCCCGCTGCAGGCATTTTCCGGTTACACCTATATGCAGGGATATCCGGACCGCCCCCCTGTAAGTCCTCCCTTTGCGCTGGCGGATTATGTGGCTGGCCTGTATGCGGCTTTCGGGACCATGATGGCCCTGTATCATCGGGATGTCCTGAAAGGAAAAGCCCAGGAAATCGATGTGAGCCTGTATGAAGGGATTTTCCGCATGGAAGAAGCCATGATTGCCGAATATGATCTGCTGGGAAAAATCAGACAGCGCAGTCCCATGCCCAGCGGAGCCTCCTGCCCCATCGGTACCTTTGAAACAGGGGACAACAAATATGTCATCATCGTCTGCAGCACCAACCCGGTATTCGAGCATCTCTGCGATGCCATGGAAAAACGAGAGGAATGGCTGCCCAAATATGCCCTGGCCAAAGATCGCCTGGCAGATCCCAAACCCATTATGGATGCGGTAACCGCCTGGGTCAAGGACCATACCTTTGATGAACTGAAAGAGAAATGCAGCAAAGCCGGTGTCCCGATTTCCACCATTTACAACATCAAGGACTGCTTCGAAGATCCTCAGTATCAGGCCCGTCACGATATCGTAGACGTTCCCTGCGAGGAATTCGGCCATGTGAAGATGCCGGGCATCGTACCCGTGCTGAGCGAAACGCCGGGCAGCATCCGGTGGCCAGGACAGAAACTGGGTTCGGCCAATGAGGAAGTATACGGGAAACTGCTGGGGCTCAGTGAAGAAAAACTGCAGGAACTGAAGGACAAGAAGATTATTTGAAAAAAGAAGGTGTAGCTATGACTCTGACATATCCAAAACAAATCCGCCTGTGTGAAGTGGGGCTCCGGGATGGGCTCCAAAATGAAAAAAAAATGATGACCACGGAACAAAAGATCAGCTATGTGAATGGGCTGACGGCTGCTGGCTTCCCGGTCATCGAGGTGGGGAGCTTCGTCAGCCCTAAAGCTGTGCCCCAGGTGGCAGATACGGATGCAGTGTTCCAGGGAATCAATCAAAAACCAGGGGTGGAATACCGGGCCCTGATTGCCAACTTGAAAGGGGTGGAGCGGGCCATCGCCTGTGGCTGCAAAAAGGTGAAGCTCAATGTTTCTGCCTCCGTTGCCCATAATCTGGCCAACTTGAATTGCACCCCCGCTGAAAGCGTCGCCCGCTTCGCTGCCTGTGTGGAACGGGCAAAAGATGCCGGGATCGCAATTTCTGGATCCATTTCCATGGCCTTTGGATCTCCCTGGGACAAGGAAATCCCAGTCAGTGTGGTGTGCAAGATCATCGAAGCCTATCGGGAAGTGGGCATCCGGGAAATCAGTCTGTCCGATGCTTCCGGCATGGCCTATCCCTCCCAGGTGGCCGATATTTGCCGGACCGTGAAGGAAAAATATCCGGATTGTGCCTGGTGACTCCATTTCCACAATACACGGGGATTGGGAATCGCCAATATCCTGGCCGGACTCAGCGAAGGGTTCACCCAGTTCGATACCAGTTTTGCCGGGACGGGGGGATGCCCCTTTGTGCCGGGAGCAGCCGGAAATGTATCCAGTGAAGATGTGGTCCATATGTGCGAAGAAATGGGGATCGCCACGGGCATTGACCTGGATCAGCTGATGGAGATCAGCCATCATGTGGCTGAGTTTTTGGGCCATTTCACGGACAGTTATCTGCTCCGAGCTGGGAAAGCCAGCGATTTGATCCTGGATGTGCCCACCCGGCAGGGAAAGAATCATACCCAAAGTAAATAAAATATTGGCAGAAACCAATAAATTTAGAAGTGGAAAATATAAGCTCATTTCTGATTTATCTATGTCATGGAAAGAAAAGGGCAATTTACTATAATTTGGTGAGGGAGATGAGAATATGCAAGCGTTGATAGGTTGGGCGACACTGATCGTTCTCGTTGCCTGTCTGCTGCGGGGAAAAATGTCCCCGGTAACAGTTTTTGGGACAATTCCGGTGATAGGGGCAATCCTTTTAGGAGCAGGACCTGCTCTTTTGGAAAAATGGATCACCAGTGGCCTGAATACGGTATGGAAAACCGCCGTCCTATTCATTTTTTCAGTAGAGTATTTTGGCTTGATGTCAGATACAGGTATGTTTGATGCGGTCGTCAAAAAATTGACGGCTCATACCGGGAATAATGTCATCATCGTATCAGTAGCAACGGCAATTGTGGCTGTCATCGGGCATCTTGACGGAGCAACGGAAACTACTGCTTTGGTAACGATTCCTGCCATGCTTCCTTTGTGGAAACGGCTCCACATGCGGCCTACCGGTCTTCTGTTCATCTTAGGGACGGCCATGGGCGTGATGAATCTTGTCCCTTGGGGAGGTCCTGTCGTACGAGTCGCTGCTGTTCTTGGCCGGGATGTAGGAGAATTGTGGCATTATATCCTTCCCTTCCAGGGGGTTTGTCTGGTACTTACTTTTGTGGTCGCTGTCCTTGTCGGGATGAGTGAAATCAAAAATGGGGCAGGAAAAAATATCGAAAGCACGGATGTAGCGGAAACGGATACTGCGAAGGATGAAGAAGCGGAAGCATTGAAACGACCGAAGCTGCTGTGGTTCAATGTCTTGCTGACGGCAATCCTTTTGGTCGGCTTGTTGCTAGGAATCATGAAGCCTCATAACCTGTTCCTGATTGCACTGGCAATCGCCCTGATTGTCAACTATCCCGATGCCAAACTGCAGCGGAAACTGTTCCGCCGTCATGCGGGAGATGCACTGGATACTTCGGCTACCCTGCTGGCTGCAGCTGTATTCATCGGTGTCATGAACAAATCTGGCATGCTGGATGCCATGGTCAATGCTATGCTGTGGGTCATGCCGGCTTGGATGGGAAAATATATGAATATCATTGCGGGTATCATCTCTGTGCCTGTTGGCTGTATGTTGGGGGCAGATACGTTCTACTATGGCCTTTTCCCTCTGCTGGCAAAAGCGGGCGAAGCCTATGGTGTACCGGCTATGGACATTGGTATAGCGATGCTGATTGGCAAAAATGTGGCCATGATTTGCAGTCCGCTGCAGCCTACTACATACCTCGCACTGGGGCTGGCTGGCGTGGAAATGAAAGACCATTTGAAAGCCAATTTCCCACGTACTTGGGTGCTGTCCCTGATTATGTGTGCTATAGCAATGGTTATGGGATATATGAAGATTTACTGATTCCTTTGATGAGGTATATATAAAACAAAGAGCTGTGGAAGGTACCGTCGATACGGGGAATGGTACTCATCCACAGCTCTTTTTTATTCTCAGTGAGGAAGGATGTTCTCCGGATTGAAATCCACATAAAAGGTGCACTGTTTTCGGATCAGGCGGAGCAGTGTTTCTCCGTAAAGGGGAAAGTGCCGTTCTTTCCGGAATTCCAGCATGACCGGATTCGTCTCGTCCAAATCTTTGATGGGGAAGGCATGGAGCTTGTTATCCGTCTGGCTGTTGATCCTTGCCAGATTGGGAAGGTACATGGAAAGACAGAAGCTGGCTGCGTAGTTTTCTGTGGTGAGCATATGATGGAGATCCGGATGGCTGGAGGTGTGGACGCAGTTCAGGGAAATCTGGAGTTTCTGCAGGAGCCGATTCAGCATCTGGGAAGAGTTGTATTGGGGGAGGTTGAAGGCAAAGGGAATATGGGTGAATTTCCGCAGATCCGCTCCTTTGCGGAATTCATCGATACAGGCTGGATACGTATCCGGGAAGTATTTTTTCAGCATGCCGTCACTGAGGACCAGATAAAGGACTTCCCGCATGAGCAGTTTGCTTTGGATGAAATGGGACTGCTTTTTTGGCGCACCCAAAATAATGATGTCCAGCTGGTTGTTCAGAAGCATTTCCTTCAGCTGCGAGGAATTGGCACTGGCTACCCGCAGCTGTACTTTGGGAAAAAGCTGACTGTATTCTTCAATCAGATTGGGCATCAGGATCCGGAAGCGGCCCTCCGTGGTTCCCAGACGGATGATTCCTGCATTTTCCTTTTTGCTTTCTGCAAAAGCTTGGGTAAGACTGTTTTCCAGGGCTTCCACCTGGCGTATGGTATCAAGGAATTCCCGGCCTTCCGGAGTCAGGGAAAACTGCGGCTTCCGGTGGAAGAGGGCTACCCCGCATTCCTGTTCCAGTTTGGATAAATAACGGCTCAGTGCCTGATGGGTGATATGGAGCTTTTCGGCTGCCCGGGTCACGTTGTTTTCTTCGGCCAGCAAGAGAAAGTAGGGATAGTTTTCAAACATAGAGATTCTCCTTATAGGGAAAGATAAGGGGTTACTGCCATATTGCTGATTCCATTTTACCATCCACCAAGAAAATCTCAACCCAATAAAAAAAGTCCTTGCATTTTCCAGGGTTCCGCCGTATACTATAAAAGTACTCTTTGAGAGAGCAAGAGTATTTACTCCGGGATGGTGTAATGGTAGCACAGGAGATTCTGGATCTTCTAGTCTGGGTTCGAGCCCTAGTCCCGGAGCCATTTTTTATCTTGAAACTGGAACCACTGCGGAAGCGGTGGTTTTCTTTTTCCCAAAGCAAAAAACTTCTTGCATTTTCTTTCAGACATGCTATAATAATCGAGTAAGCTTTCTTCCGGGATGGTGTAATGGTAGCACAGGAGATTCTGGATCTTCTAGTCTGGGTTCGAGCCCTAGTCCCGGAGCCATTTTTTTATCTTGGCGCCATGGTCAAGCGGCTAAGACGTCGCCCTCTCAAGGCGAAATCACGAGTTCGATTCTCGTTGGCGCTACCAGGTCAATACGTAGGAATCCCCTATGGGCCATGCACTCGTGAGGATGGAACTGCATCATATAAAAAGCAAAGACGCTCCCGGCGGGGAACGTCTTTTTTGTTTGTTTCTTTGCCAAAGGGGGTACTCCATGAAGTTCAAGCGCTGTTGGATCGTGCTCTGGCTGCTGCTGGTGCCAGTCTGTTTCTTATCCCTGTTCAGCGGGCAGGTCCCAGTTTCTCCTTGGGGACCGTTCCATGGAGGGTGGAGCCTTTTGGAACAGAATGTCCTGTGGAATCTCCGCCTCCCCCGGCTGCTTTTGGGGTTGGGGACGGGAGCGGCTCTGGGGGCTTCCGGCACAGCCCTCCAGGGGATTTTCGGGAATCCGCTGGCAGATCCCGGCATCCTGGGGGTTTCCGGCGGGGCTTCTTTGGGGGCGGTGATCCTGCTGCTGACTGGTCTTCCCCAAAAGGCCTATTGGTTCCTGCCCTTGGGTGCCTTTGCCGGGGCAGGGCTGGCTTCTCTTGTGGTAGGCATCCTGGGCAGTGTCCGTGGCGGGACGGACCGAGTGAAGCTGCTTTTGGCCGGTGTGGCCGTCAGCCTATTCTGCGGAGCCTTGACGGCAGGACTCCTGAGCTTTGCCCCGGATGCGGTGATGCGCCAGTACTTTTTTTGGACCTTGGGCAACCTAGGAGTAGGGACCTGGCTCCAGGTAAAAGGAATCCTGCCGCTGCTGGCCGGTGTGATGGCCGTCCTGTGCCTTTGGGGGAGGCAGCTGAATGTCCTGAGCCTGGGAGAGGAACAGGCTCTGTCCCTGGGGATGGATGCGCCTTTCTGGCGGAAATTGTTCCTGGGATGGATTTCTCTCTTGATGGGACTGGCTGTCTGTGCAGGAGGGAATATCGGCTTCGTGGGACTATTGGTGCCCCACAGCCTGCGGCTCCTGACCGGCCCGGATCATCGGACCCTGCTGCCGCTCAGTGCCCTGGGGGGCGCGGTGTTCCTGGTATTCTGCGATGCCCTGGGTAAAATGGTCCTGCCGGGAGGAGAAATCCGGGTGGGGATCATTACGGCTCTTTTCGGGGCTCCTTACTTTCTTTGGCTGCTGTGCCGAAAAAAGTGACAGTTGTGGTATAATGGAACCAAAGGAGTGTGATTTCCATGCGGAAAGATTTTGGCGCAAAACCATTGACGTATCCTCAGCCGGTGTATATGATCGGGACCTATGACGAAAACGGGGTCCCGGATGTGATGAATGCGGCCTGGGGCGGCATCAGCAACGACACGGAGATTTCCTTCTGCCTGGCCCGGTCCCACAAAACTGTGGCCAACCTGAAGAAAACAGGAGCCTTTACTGTGAGTATGGCTACGGCGGATCAGCTGGCGGCCTGTGATTACCTGGGGCTGGTTTCCGGGAACAAGGTGCTGGATAAAGTGGCCCGGGCTGGCTTCCATGTGGAAAAATCCAGCCGGGTAAACGCACCGGTGATCGCCGAACTGCCCATGGTGCTGGAATGCCGGGTCAAGAGCTACGATGAGGAAAGCGAACGGCTGGTGGGCGAGATCCTTAACGTGAGTGCCGACGAAAGCATCCTGACGGATGGGAAAATCGACCCGGCCAAACTCCGTCCCCTGGTATTTGATCCAGTGAACCACACCTATCTGGTGGCGGAAAAAGTGGTAGGAAAGGCCTTTGCCCACACGAAAGCGCCGGGAGAAATAAAATAATTTTTTCGGTCACGGCTCGCGACCCGTGACTCGCGACCGGGGGTGTGAATCTTTTCACACCCCCCAAATTTTCTCTTGATTATGCTACATCATAGTGATATAGTATACACTATATTAAAGAAATATCCGCCAATAGCGTAGAGCAAAGGAGCGTATACCATGGATAAGCCCAAAGCATATTTGTTGTGGTTCGAACAGCTGGAACGGAAAGACGTGGATATTGTGGGAGGGAAATCTTCTTCTTTGGGAGAAATGACTTCCAAGACCGATGTGCCGGTTCCCTATGGCTTTGCCACCACGGCTTACGCGTACCGCTATTTCATCAAAGCCACCGGGCTGGAAGAAAAAATGCGCAGCCTGCTGGCTAGCCTTACCGATGTGGAGGACAATGAACAGCTGAGTACGGTGTGCGACCAGCTGCGGGCTGCCATCATGGAACAGGAAATGCCCCAGGATCTCCAGGATGCCATCCGGAAAGCCTACGGGGAACTGGCTGCCAAGGTGGGTGAAGCTCAGCCTTATGTGGCCGTCCGCTCCAGCGCTACGGCGGAAGATCTGCCCGATGCCAGCTTTGCCGGACAGCAGGATACCTATCTGAACGTCCAGGGAGCCGACAGCGTAATCGCCAAGGTGAAGGAATGCTATGCTTCCTGCTTTACGGACCGGGCCGTGTATTACCGGGAAAAGCAGGGCTATGACCATCTGTCTCTGGCTCTTTCTGCCGTGGTCCAGATGATGGTGTTCTCCAAGGCCGCCGGGGTCATGTTCACCGTGAACGTGGCCAACGGGGACGATAAGAACATCATGATTGAAGGGGCCTGGGGCTTGGGCGAATATGTAGTGGGCGGCATCGTCACCCCGGATACCTACATCGTTTCCAAAGAAGACATGAAGATCCTCTCCGCCACCGTCAATGAACAGGATGTGATGCTGGTCCGGAAGAAGGGCGGGGATACGGAAGAAATGCCGGTGCCGGAAGCGGACCGGAAGCGCCAGACCCTGACCAACCAGCAGATCTTGGAACTGGCCGGATATGCCAAGAAAATCGAAGCCCATTACGGCTGCTATATGGATATGGAATGGGGCATCGATGAACGGGACGGGAAGATCTGGATCCTCCAGGCTCGGCCGGAAACCGTATGGTCTCGGAGAAACAAGGAAAAGAAGGCGGAGGAAAAGATGGAAGAACAGGATGCAAAGAGTGCAAAGGTACTGGTCAAAGGACTGCCAGCCAGCCCGGGCATGGGCTATGGCAAAGTCCATGTGATCAAGGATCCTTCCGATATCGATGAATTCAAGGATGGGGAGATCCTGGTCACGGAAATGACCGCTCCGGACTGGGTGCCGGCCATGAAAAAAGCCCAGGCCATCGTTACGGACAGCGGCGGTATGACCTGCCATGCCTCCATCGTTTCCCGGGAATTGGGCATCCCCTGCATCGTCGGGACCAAGAGCCGGGGTACGGCAGCTACCAGCCTGCTCCATACTGGAGATGAAATCACCGTGGATGCTTCCAACGGAGTGGTGTTCGCCGGCAATTTGCAGGTGAAGAAAGCTGCAGCTGCTGCACCTCAGACCCAAATCGTGGCCCAGGAAACCTTCCCGGTCACCGGCACCAAGATCTACATGAACTTGGGCGATCCGGCCCTGGCGGAAAAATACAGCAGCCTGCCCTGCGATGGTATCGGCCTGATGCGGGAAGAATTCATCTGGACCACCTACATCCATGAACATCCGCTGTACCTGATCAAATCCGGCCATCCAGAAAAGGTGGTGGATGCCCTGGCAGACGGCTTCCGGAAAGTCTGTGCCGCCATGGCTCCCCGGCCGGTGACCCTCCGGTTCAGCGATTTCAAATCTAGTGAATACCGGGATCTGAAGGGCGGAGAAGAATTCGAACCCCATGAACCCAGTGCTCTCCTGGGCTGGAGAGGGGCTTCCCGGTATTATGATCCCAAGTACACCGCCGCTTTCCGGCTGGAAATCGCTGCGGTCCGGAAAGTACGGGAAGAATACGGGCTGAAGAACCTGAACGTGATGATCCCCTTCTGCCGCACGGTGGACGAAGCCCGGAAAGTGGTGGAGATCATGGCGGAGGAAGGACTCCACAGAGGACCGGATTTCAAGGTATGGCTCATGGCGGAGATCCCTGCCAACATCATCTTGGCGGACCAGTTCAACCAGTTCGTGGACGGCTATTCCATCGGATCCAATGATCTGACCATGCTGACCCTGGGCTGCGACCGGGACAATGACGTGATCTCCCATCTGTTCGATGAACGGAACCTGGCCGTGAAACGGGCCATCCGCCATCTGATCGAAGTGGCCCATAAAGATGGCAAGACGGTATCTCTCTGCGGACAGGCTGCCAGCGTGTATCCAGAGTTCGCTGCCTTCTTGGTCCAGAGCGGCATCGACAGCATGTCCGTGAACCCGGATGCGGTGAAATTCACCCGGAAGATGGTGGCCCAGGTGGAACAGCGTCTGATCTTGGACAAACTCACCGGACGGGGCCGGAACCTCCACGAGGAAGAATTGGCCTGGTAAAAGGATCCTTTGCTCTATGGCTGATGACAGGGGTGCTGCATGTGCGGCACCCCTTCTTGCACCCGAACGTTTTTTCTTCTATAATGAAGCCATGAATCCATTGGAAGGGAGATGAGTCCCATTCCTCTCAGCGAGAGACAAAAAAAGATTGCGGAAATCGTCCGACAGGCGGGGCCTGTGGCAGGGGAAGCCATTGCCCGGGAACTGGGGCTCAGCCGGGCTGCCCTGCGTTCGGACCTGGCCATCCTGACCATGAGCGGGATCCTGGATGCCCGTCCCCGGGTTGGGTATTATTACACGGGGAAAAATACCCTGGGGCTTTTGCAGGAAGAACTGTCCTCCATTACCGTGGAAGACATCAAGTCCGTGCCCATTGTAGTGGGCAGTGACAAAAGCGCTTATGATGCAGCCATCACCATGTTCCTGGAAGATGTGGGGACGGTATTTGTGGTGGAAGGGCCGGAAGGGCTGCTCCACGGGATCGTTTCCCGGAAGGACCTGCTGAAAGCGGCCCTCAATCCCGGGTCCGATCTCCACAAACTGCCCATTGCCATGGTGATGACGCCGCTGAGCAAAATCGTCACGGCCAGCCCGGAAGAACCGGCTGCTTCAGCTGCCCGGCGGCTGGTGGATCACGAAATCGACTGCCTGCCGGTGGTGCGGCCTCTGGATGAGGAACATAGGCGGCTCCAGCTGGTGGGCCGGGTGACCAAGACCAATTTTACCCGGCTCCTGGTAGAATTGGCGGAAGGAAAAGGAGGGAGTTATCATAGCTAAAGCACCGATCATCTATGCCATTTCAGATTCCATCGGAGAAACTTCGGAATCGGTGGTGAAAGCCACCACCAGCCAGTTTGTCCAGGAAAAATTCGATATCATCCGAGTTCCCTATGTGAAGAGTGTGGAACAGATTGACAAGATCCTTACCGAAGCCAAGGAACAGAATGCCATTGTCTGCTACACCATCGTTTCTCCGGAAATGCGGGAAGCGGTGGCCCAGAAAGCCATAGAACTGGACGTGGAAGTGGTGGACATCCTGGGGCCCGTGCTGAAGGCCATCGAAAAGACTTCCGGCCTGCTGCCCAAGAACCAGCCCGGTCTGATCCATGCCCTGGACCATGAGTATTTCAAACGGGTGGCGGCAGTGGAATTCGCCATTAAATATGATGACGGCAAGAATCCCTGGGGCCTGGCCAAAGCGGATCTGGTCATCATCGGCGTTTCCCGGACGTCCAAGACGCCGCTTTCCATGTACCTGGCCAATAAACAGCTGAAAGTGGCCAATGTCCCCCTAGTGCCGGAGATCCCCCCGCCGGAGGAACTGTTCAAGGTGCCTTCCAGCCGGATCATCGGCCTTCTGATCGATCCCTACAAGCTCAATGAGATCCGCTGTGCCCGCTTGAAGGCCATGGGGCTCACCGATGGAGCCAACTATGCGGACATTCACCGGATCCAGGAAGAACTGGAATACGCCCGGGCCATCATGCAGCAGCTCCACTGCATGATCATCAATGTGTCCAACCGGGCCATCGAAGAAACCGCCAGCCTGATCCTGGAATATCTGCGGAAACGCTTTGACTATGAATCCTGAAAATTGAATCTGTCAAGGGGAATTCCTGTAAAAGCAGGAATTCCTTCTTTTTTGTCGAATAGATACAGTATTGCAGGAAAGAATAAGGATGAGTTCCATGGATGATATGAAAGAGAAATTTGCCAATTTCAAAGAGCAGGTGCGCCAGGCGGCGGACATCGTAAGCATCGTCTCGGAAACCGTGAACCTGAAGCGGAAGGGCAGCCGGTACTGGGGCTGCTGTCCCTTTCACGGAGAAAAGACACCTTCCTTTACGGTGGATCCGGCCCGAGGGCTGTACCACTGTTTCGGCTGCGGCGCAGGGGGAGATGTGTTTTCCTATGTGATGAAACGGGACAACCTGTCCTTTTTCGATGCAATGAAACAATTGGCGGAAAAGTACGGGATCCCGGTCCCGGAACGGGCCAAATCGGCCCAGGAAATCGCCCGGGAAAAGGAAACGAAAGAAGTCATGGCAGCCAACGATCTGGCTTCCCGTTTCTTCCATTCCTGCCTGGTGAATACCCGGTACGGGGAAAAAGGACTCAAGTATCTGGCCGGCCGGGGAATCGGAAGGGACATCATCGATTCCTTTGATCTGGGGATGGCGCCTCCGGATTTCCATACCTTATCTCAGGCCCTGGAAAAAAGAGGCGTCTCGGAAGCCGTGCTGCTCAAGGCTGGGCTGGTAAGCCAGCGGCAGCGGGGAAATGGCATTTATGATAAATTCCGGGCTAGGGTGATGATCCCCATCCGGAATCCTCGGGGCAAGGTGGTGGGCTTCACTGGACGGATCCTGGATAAGGATGCATCTCCGGCCAAATACATGAATACGGGAGAAACAGCCTGGTTCCACAAGGGGAATCTGCTCTTTGGCCTGGACCGGGCTTCTGCCGCCATCCGGAAACGGCAGCAGGCCCTGATCGTAGAAGGCCATATGGATGCCATCAGCCTCCATGCTGCAGGGATCGACTGGGCGGTGGCTTCCATGGGGACGGCCTTTACAGAACACCAGGCGGCTCTTTTGAAACGGCTGGCACCGGAAGTGATCTTCTGCTTCGACAGTGACCGGGCCGGCCGGGCGGCTGCCATGCGGGCCATCCCCCTAGCCCTTCGGGCCGGGCTCAAATGCCGGGTGATGCATGTGACGGACGGGAAGGATCCGGATGAATTCATCCGGAAGGAAGGCCGGGAAGCTTTTGAAGAGCTGATGCGGAACGCCCGTCCGGGGATGGATTACCAGGTGGATACGGTGCTGGGGGAATGTGACACAGAAACCCTGGGAGGCAAAGTGGAGGCCGTGGACCGGGTGCTGCCCTTCTTCCTGGACTGCCAGAGCGATGTAGAAGTGGGGGAACGGATCCGGGATCTTTCCCGCCGCCTGTCCATCGAGGAGGGGCTGATCCAGAGTGAATACCGGAAACTGACCCATCAGGAAACGGGGAAAAAGTACAACCCAGAATGGCTGACCCAGCGGACCGTGAAAGTGTCCAGTCCTACGGAACAGGCAGAACGGCTGGTGCTCCGTGCGTTCCTCCAGGGGATACCGCCCCAGCCGGGACAGGAGGGGATCGCCCATGTGGATTCCTTTACCACGCCGGCCCGGCAGGAAATCTTCACGGTATTCCTGCAGATGGTCCAGAACGGGACTTTCCAGGATCCCCGGGATCTCTTTTCCCGCTTGGACGGACCGGGAGCGGCAGAATTGACAGGGATCCTGAGCCTGAATGTCCAGGAGAGCACGCTGCCTTCCATCCTGACGGACTGCCTCAACCGTCTGCAGATTGCGGCCCTGGACCGGGAGTATGAAAAACACAGCCAACTGGCGGAAAAGTATGAAAAAGAGGGAAATGAAAAATTTTTGCAGGAATTAGAGGAATGCCGGCGAATAAAATTGGAGATAGGAAAATTAACAGCTCCGGTATAAATCCGGAACAGGAGGATTTTCCTCATTTGCAGGAAAGGAGGGAACGCCCCAATGACTGAAAAAGAAAAGAAAGAATTGGAGCCGCAGCTGACTGCCACGGCAGCAGCAAAGAAAGGACAGAGTGAGGCCCAGCCCACGGCAGTGGAGAAAGCCAAGGCTGCTCCCAAAAAGAAGAAGGCGGCAAAAACCACGGGAAAGGCGGGTTCAGGAACGAAAAGCAAGAGTAAGGCAGGCAAGAAAGATAAGCCCAAAACCGCGGCGGAGTACTTAGCGGAATTCGAAGCGCTGGCCAAAAAGAATCATGGCGTTCTCACCTATAAGGAGATTCAGGACCGGCTGCAGAACGAAGATGCTGTCTCTGTGGATGAGATGGATGCTATCTATTCCAAACTGGCAGAGAAGAACATTGAAGTGATCGATGACGGGTCCGAAGATGAAGAACCGGAGACCATCGATGAAGAAGAGCTGAAGGTGGATGAAACGGAACTGGCCAACCTGTCCGTTCCGGAAGGGGTCATCGTGGATGACCCGGTCCGCATGTATCTGAAGGAAATCGGCCGGGTGCCTCTTTTGGCCGGGGACGATGAAATCAAGCTGGCCAAACGGGCCGACAAAGGCAACCAGGCCAAGGCCATCCTGAAGGGGGAAAAACCGGAGGGAGAATTCGAGCCGGTGAACAAACGGCTTTCCATCGGGAAACTGCTGGAAGAGGCCAATGAACTGCTGACCAAGGAAAGCATCTGGGTGGACAACCGGAGCGTCTCCTTGACTTATCGGAAAGCCCAGGAGCTGGCGGGAGAGGGCCATGTGCTGGAGTTCGACCAGTATCAGAGGCTGATCGATGCTTTTACCATGGATGAAAAGAAGCGCCTCCATCGGCTGCTTCAGGAAAATAAGTACAAAATCGCCCATGTGCAGAAAAATGCTCCGGATCCTACCGGAGAAGAAGCAGAGAACAGCTGCCTGGGGACGCTGCAGGAACTCTTTGCGGTGATCGATGAGAAAGCCATCCACCAGAAAGTGGACGAAGAGACCCGCCAGCAGATCGAGGATAGCAAAAAACGCTTCAACCGGCTGCTCCATCGGATGGAATTCTGCGGGGACAACGCCAAGAAATGTCTGTCCGAAGCCAACCTCCGGCTGGTGGTCAGCATTGCCAAACGGTATGTAGGCCGTGGCATGCTGTTCCTGGATCTGATCCAGGAAGGGAACCTGGGACTGATCAAGGCCGTTGAAAAGTTCGATTACAATAAGGGCTTCAAGTTCAGTACCTACGCTACCTGGTGGATCCGGCAGGCCATTACCCGGGCCATCGCCGACCAGGCCCGGACCATCCGGATCCCGGTGCATATGGTGGAAACCATCAACAAACTGGTCCGGGTGTCCCGGCAGCTGCTCCAGGAACTGGGACGGGAACCGACACCGGAAGAAATCGCTAAGGAGATGGATGTGCCTGTGGAACGGGTCCGGGAAATCCAGAAAATCGCCCAGGAACCGGTTTCCCTGGAAACTCCTATCGGAGAAGAAGAAGATTCCCATCTGGGAGATTTCATCGAAGACCAGGAGGCTCCTTCTCCGGCAGATGCGGCTTCCTACACCCTGCTCCAGGAACAATTGGGCAAAGTGCTCCAGGAGCATCTCAGCGCCCGGGAACGGCGGGTGCTGGAACTGCGGTTCGGTCTGATGGACGGCCGTACCCGTACCCTGGAGGAAGTTGGGCAGTACTTCGGCGTGACCCGGGAACGGATCCGGCAGATCGAAGCCAAGGCCCTGCGAAAACTCCGGAGCCCCAAGCGGAGCAAGCCTCTGAAGGAATTCCTGGAATAATTGACAGAATTTCCTTTTCTGGTTTATAATTTTAGCATTGGGCCTATAGCTCAGCGGTAGAGCCCCCGGCTCATAACCGGTTGGTCCAAGGTTCGAATCCTTGTGGGCCCACCAACTGAAAAACACAGGTGGAACTTGAGAACTTGACAAGTTCCGCCTGATTTGTTATAGTTCCTCTGTAATCACGCAATGAGGGGGTTGGCATCCCTGAGCGTTCGCTTCACAAGAGAGGCCGCTTTCGGGCGGCAAACAGGGTGGAACCGCGGAACAACCTCCCGTCCCTGTAATGTAGAGTATCCTGTCTATATTACAGAGACGGGAGTTTTTGTATAGGAGGAGAGAAAATGGATTTTCAGACCATCATTTTGAACCTGCAGAAGTACTGGGCCAACCAGGGCTGCATCATGGCCCAGCCCTATGACGTGGAAAAGGGTGCCGGGACCATGAACCCGTCCACCTTCCTGCGGGTACTGGGGCCGGAACCCTGGAACGTGTGCTATGTGGAACCTTCCCGCCGTCCTGCTGACGGCCGGTACGGGGATAACCCCAACCGTCTGTACCAGCATCACCAGTTCCAGGTGATCATGCAGCCGTCCCCCAGCAACATCCAGGAACTGTACCTGGAAAGCCTGCGGGAACTGGGCATCCATCCGGAAGAACACGATATCCGGTTCGTGGAAGACAATTGGGAATCTCCTACCCTGGGCGCCTGGGGCATGGGCTGGGAAGTGTGGCTGGACGGGATGGAAATCACCCAGTTCACCTATTTCCAGCAGGTGGGCTCCATCGACATCAAACCGGTGGCTGTGGAAATCACGTATGGCCTGGAACGGCTGGCCATGTACATCCAAGGCGTGGAAAACGTCTATGATCTCCAGTGGGTGGGGGATGTGACCTACGGGGATGTGTTCCATACCAATGAAGTGGAACAATCCCGGTACAGCTTCGACATCGCCGACATCGACCTGCTGTTCGACCTGTTCGACAAGTACGAAAAGGAAGCCAAACGGGTCATCCTCACCGGCAACATCCGTCCGGCCTATGACTATGTGCTGAAATGCTCCCACACCTTCAACCTGCTGGATGCCCGGGGTGCCATCAGCGTCAGCGAACGGACCAACTACATCTCCCGGGTGCGGGCACTGGCCCGGCTGTGTGCGGCGGCCTATGTGGAACAACGGGAAAAACTGGGATTCCCCATGCTGAAGAGAGGGTAATGGATATGGCAAATTTATTATATGAAATCGGAACGGAAGAAATGCCGGCCCAATATATGCCCGGCATCCTGAAGGAATACCAGGAACTGGCCGGAAAGAAACTGGCTGAAGCCCGGATCCCCTTCAGCACGGTGAAAGTGTATGGGACTCCCCGCCGGATGGCTTTCCTGGCGGAAGGTGTGGCGGAAAAACAGGAAGATTCCAATGTGGAAAGCAAAGGGCCGTCCTTGAAGATCGCATTTGACAAGGACGGCAATGCCACTCGTGCCGCCCAGGGATTTGCCCGAGGCCAGGGGGTGGATGTGAAGGATCTGGTCCAGAAAGACGGCTATGTATACGCTGTGAAGCATCTGGAAGGCAAAAAGACCATCGACCTGCTGCCGGCCATCCTGGATGATATCCTCCATTCCCTGAACTTCCCCAAGACCATGCGGTGGGCGGATTATGATTTCGGGTTCGTCCGTCCTTTCCGCTGGATGGTGGCGCTCCTGGATGACCAGGTGATCCCGGTGGAAGCCAACGATGTGAAGAGCGGCAGAGAAGCCCGGGGCCACCGGTTCCTGAGCAACCATCTGATCACTATCCCGGATGCGGTTGCTTATGAAAAGACCATGGAAGACAACTTCGTCATGGTGGATGTGGACAAACGCCGGGAAACCATCCGGAAACAGATCGAAGACCTGGCTGTGGCCGAAGGGGGCAGAGCTGCCATTTCTCCGGATCTGCTGGAAGAAGTCACCTTCCTGGTGGAATATCCTACGGCTCTGTGCGGCCATATCGATGACAAGTACCTGCGTCTGCCGGACTGCGCCATCATCACCCCCATGCGGGACCATCAGCGGTACTTCCCTATGTTTGACAAAGACGGGAAACTGATGCCCAAATTCATCACCGTCCGGAATGGCGGCAAGGAACATCTGGACATCGTGACCCACGGGAATGAACGGGTGCTCCGGGCCCGCCTGGACGATGCAGTGTTCTTCTTCGACAATGACCGGAAGAAATCCCTGGCCCAGCACCGGGAAGGGCTCCACGAGGTGGCTTTCCAGCACGGATTGGGGAACATGTATGACAAGACGGAACGGCTCCAGAAGCTGTGCGACGAACTGGTGAAAGCCACCGGTCTGGAAACGGACGCCAAGGCCGTGGAACGGGCCGCCCTCCTGTCCAAGGCTGATCTGGTCACCGGCATGGTGACGGAATTCACCGAACTCCAGGGCACCATGGGCAAGGAATATGCCCTCCTGGACAAGGAAGGGGAGAAAGTGGCCCAGGCTATCGGGGAACAGTACATGCCCCGGTTTGCCGGAGATGAACTGCCCCAGAGCAACGAAGGCCGGATCCTGGCTGTGGCGGACAAATTAGACAACATTGTGGCCACCTTCAGCCGGGGCATGGCACCTACCGGCTCCCAGGATCCCTACGCCCTGCGCCGTCAGGCTCTGGGTATCCTGAACATCGTGGCCGACGGCGGAGTGCACTTCCCGCTCCGGGCGGTGCTGGCGGAAACCCTGAAGAACCTGCCGGTGGAAGTGGAAAACGAAGCCAAGCTGCTGGATGAAGTGGCCGACTTCTTCGCCCAGCGGGCTAAGAACATGCTGCTGGACAAAGGAATCCGGTATGACGTGGTGGATGCAGTACTGGCCGCTCCGGGACTGGACGACCTGGCGGACATCTTCGTCCGGGCCGATGCCCTGGCTGCCTATCTGGAAACGGAAAAAGCCGCTGACAGCATCCAGGCCTTCACCCGGGTGGAAAACATCAGCAAGAACAATGTGGTAGAAGTCCCTGTGGATGCCGCCCTGTTCCAGGATGCCGCAGAAAATGCCCTGTATGAATACGTGGAAAAAGTGGCCGGGGAAACGGCTCCTCTGGCTGCCGACCGGAAGTACACAGAACTGCTGTCTGCCAACGATGAACTGGCCGCACCTGTCAACGCCTTCTTCGACGCGGTGATGGTCATGGACAAGGACGAAAAAGTAAAGAACAACCGTCTGGCTCTGCTGAACCAGGTGAAGAAACAGGTGAACCAGGTGGCTGACCTGAGCCAGCTGGTGATGAAATAACAGAGCTGTCCAGGGGCACGTCTGACTTTGGATGGAAATGAACAAGGCTGTGAAAGTGAAAAGCCATGATTTGGCGAAAGACTTTCACAGCCTTGTTCTTTACCTTGTAGTTTATTTTCGCAAATGCGGATTCCTCGCCTTATAAAGATAAAATGTCCTTTTGAAAAAGACATAAAATAAGTCGATTCCTAAAAAAACAAATAAACAGCATATGCACTTTACAGTAAAATAGAATGATGATAGAATCTTAAGCATAGCAATAGCGCGGAATTATGCAAAGTATGAAGAAAATCGAAGGAGGAGAAATCTATGGGGAAAAACTTGAAATGGGAAATCCTGCGGGAGCTGACCCATCGTAATTTGTCCACGGGGGGGGGACGTTAAAAGGAGAAAGGATTGTCTTGGCGGCAGCTGTCCTGGCGACGGGTATGGCCGGCACGGCCATGGCGGCAGAAAAAGATATTGTGGAGAAAGGCGCCCATCCCATTGCTTACGATATCAGCCCGGCCAACGACGGGACCAATATCGCCATCGGCAAGAACGCCAAGGTCTTTATCGGCGGAGGGACCCAGGAGTCCATGCTTTCCTTCGGAGAAAAAGTCCATCAAGGTTTCTTTAGCATGCACATCCATGATAACAATCATGCCAAGCAGAATCTGCCTGAAGCCATTGCCGTAGGGACGAATTCCTATGCCCGCACAGGATCTATTGAAATCGGTGCCCATACCCTGGAAGTAAACAAGATTGCTATCGGTGATACCACGGCTGACCAATTGCGGCAGTTTGGCGTAGCGTCTACCACGCTGGGAACCAATTCTTATGCAGGGGGAGGCTTTGCGACCACTCTTGGCAGCTATAATGTGCAGAGCAGTCCGTATGAAGCAAAAGATCGCTGGGATACCTTGGGCAATGCGACAAAAAATGCATTTGCAACGGTTGTCGGGACCTTCAATTCCAATGAATCCATGACCGGAAGCAGCAGCAGTGGCGTCGCGAATATGATCGCGGGGACTGCCAATAAAGTGACAAACAGCAATGGCGCCATTGTCATGGGGGCCGGAAATAGTGTAAAAGAATCAAGCAGCTATATTGATGCCTCTCCTTATAGTACGCACTTTGCTTCTGTTTCAGATATGCAGAAAGCTTTGATGGATGGTGTTGCTAAAAGCGCAGGCGGTGCCACCTTGGTCATCGGCGGTGCCAACAGCGCTGAAAAGACCCAGAATTCACAAATCATGGGCGTAGGGAACTCCATGAAATCTACCACTTCTGAGAAAATCCAGTATAACTATCTGGATGGGTTCAACAGTTCCATTACCGATGCCAGCCATGTGAAGGTGCTGGGACAGAGTGTCACGATCAATAAAGGAGCCGATTCCAATACGGTGATCGGCGATTATCGTACTGTGGCAGAAGGCCAGACCAATAACGTGATTGTAGGCAATGGGAAAGAAAAGTCGCCGCTGACGACTTCTAATAAAGAAACGGTCATCCTGGGGTTCAAGGCCAATGCCTCTTTTGACGGCAGTGTGGCTCTTGGTGCCGGTTCTCTTGCCGACACGAAGGCAGGAATCTTTGGCTGGGACCCTGGGACACAGCAGGCAAGCACCCTGGATTCTCCTGTATGGAAATCCTCCTGGGCAGCTGTATCCGTGGGGGACAGCACCCATACCCGGCAGATCACCCGAGTGGCGGCAGGTTCTGCGGATACGGATGCGGTGAACGTGGCACAGCTGAAAGCTGCCATGGAAAATGCAGCTCCCAAATTGGAACTGCTGGCAGGGGACGGCATCAAAATCGAAAAAGATTCTGCAGGCAAGCGCTATACCATCAGTGCCAATCTGACTGGGGGAGAAACGGCGACCGACAGCACAAAAGTGGAACCCAAGACAGAAGGCACGGGCTCTGGATCCGGCGATTCCCAGGAAACAGTCCCGGGGAACGGGAAACCCTTGGAAATCTTGGCAGAAACCAAGGCCACCAATTTTGCCGCCGATGAGGGGTCTGCAGCGGTCAAACCTTCGGAAACCCTGAACATCATTGGAGATGGGAACAACCTGTCAACCAAAGTGGAAGGGAATACCCTTTCTGTAAATCTGAAAAAAGACCTTGCCGTGGACAGCGTAACCGCAGGGGGAACGAAACTTTCCTCTGATGGGGTAACCATTGCCGGCGGTCCTTCTATGACAAAGGATGGGCTGGATGCCGGCAGTAAAAAAATCACCAACGTGGCAGCGGGAACAGAAGAGACGGATGGAGTGAACTATGGGCAGCTGAAAGGCGTGGAAAACCGGGTGGAAGAAAATACCCGGAACATCAACCAGGTCAACGGCCGGATCTCCAACCTGGACAGCCGTCTGAACAAAGTGGGGGCCGGGGCTGCAGCTTTAGCGGCACTCCATCCCCAGGATTTCAATCCCGATGACAAATGGGATTTCGCCGTAGGCTTCGGCAACTATCGGGATGCCAGTGCCATGGCTGTAGGGGCCTTCTACCGCCCAGATGTCCGGACCATGCTCAGTGTGGCCGGAAACTTCGGCAATGGGGAAAATATGATCAATGCCGGACTGAGCTTCAAATTGGGGAAATCCAGTCCCTATGCGAGTATGGACCGGCAGGCCATGATCCATCGTCTGGCCAGCCAGGATCGGGAACTGGAGGCACAGAACCAGCGGATCGCCAAGCTGGAGCAATTGGTAGCACAGCTGATGGCGAAGTAAGAGAATATAGGATGAAAGAGAGAGGGTGCTGCACGTTTTGTACAGCACTCTCTCCTAGCTATAGAGCCTCACGACTGGAGAGCAGTGATTGGTCCTGCTGCCCCTGCCGGGGCCACTTCTTTTTCACAAATGCCAAAAACTGCTTCAGCGCCGGGAACTGCTCCGGATCCCGGTTCCAGACAAAATTCACGTGACCGGTGGCAATCTGCTTTACGGGAATGGCTACCAGATTCTTTTCGTCCTGGGCGAATTCTTCAGACAGGAAGCCCACTGCTGCCTGGTGCCGGATGTATTCCAGAATGGTGAATACCTGGGTGGTCTGATGGAGGATACGGGGATGGATCTGGCAGGCCGCAAAGAGACGGCGCAGGTACTGGGTCTGGCCGAACTGATCGGTGAACAGCACCAGAGGCTCATCGTCCAGGTCTTTCAGGTCCACTTCAGAACAGCAGGCCAGAGGGTGGCCTTTGTGGACAAAAAGCATGAGCCGGCTGTCTTTCAGCACGTAGCAGGAGTAGGGATTCCCCGGCAGATGATTGGTGACGCACAGAGCCAAGTCGATCTCTTTTTGGTCCAGGAGGGAATAGAGGATGGGACCGGTGGCTTCCGTGGTCATGATGCGCAGCTGGGGCCAGGCTTCCTGGAGGGCACGGTGGAGAGCGGGGAAAATCGTGTTTCCGCACATGGGGACCAGACCGATCCGCAACAGGGCTTCTCCGGAGCCCAGGGAACGGGCGGTGTATTCCAGCTGTTCGTACTGTTCCTGGAATTTTTGGGCCTGTTCTAAGAAAAACTTTCCTGCAGCCGTAAGTGTCAGAGCATTGTGCCTCCGTTCCCAGAGGGGAGCGCCGCATTGTGCTTCCAGTTCCCGGATGGCCTTGCTGAGGCCGGGCTGGGTGAGATGCAGCTCTTCAGCGGCTTTGGTGAAATTCTGGTACCGGCAGGCGGTGATGAAATACCGGATCTGTTCCGGAGTGATAGCCATGGATGACCTCCTTATCTTTTGGTATTTGCCTAACTTTAAGTTTGTCTAACTAAGAGACAGAACGTTCACAAAAAATCATTTCTGTATTATAGTAATAGCATGAAAGAGAAATCACGTCCATGTTTATTTTGAAAGTCTTTGGAAAGAAGGGGCAGGATATGGAAAAGAAAATCTACAAGATTGCGGTGATCGCTGGGGATGGAATCGGGCCGGAAGTGCTGGCGGAAGGCATTAAAGTGCTGAACCGGACAGCGGAACTGGATGGATCTTTTGCCTTCGATTTCACCTATTTCCCCTGGGGTTGTGAATATTATCTGAAGAACGGGGAAATGATGCCGGAAGACGGTATCGAACAATTGTCCCATTTCGATGCCATTTACTTGGGGGCCGTAGGCTATCCTGGTGTCCCTGACCACATTTCTCTCCGGGGCCTCTTGATCAAGATCCGTAAGAGCTTCGACCAGTATGTGAACCTGCGGCCGGTGAAGTTGCTGAAAGGGGCTCCCTGCCCGCTGGCCGGAGTGAAACGGGAAGATATCGATATGGTGTTCGTCCGGGAAAACAGCGAAGGGGAATATGCCGGTGCCGGTGCCTGGCTATATAAGGATACCCCTCGGGAAGTGGTGATCCAGGACAGCGTGTTCTCTCGGTTCGGTACGGAACGGATCATCCGGTATGCCTACGACCTGGCCCGGAAAGAACACAAATCCCTTACCAGCATCTCCAAAGGGAATGCCCTGAATTATTCCATGGTATTCTGGGATGAGATCTTCAAAGAAGTGGGGAAGGAATATCCCGATGTGGAGACCCATTCCTACCTGGTAGATGCGGCCAGCATGTTCATGGTGAAGGATCCTAAACGGTACGGGATCATTGTCTGCTCCAATCTGTTCGGGGATATCTTGACGGACCTGGGGGCGGCCATTTCCGGCGGCATGGGCCTGGCGGCCGGGGCCAACCTGAACCCGGAACGGAAGTATCCTTCCATGTTCGAACCGATCCATGGCAGCGCACCGGATATCGCCGGCCAGGGCAAGGCCAATCCTTTGGCATCCATCTGGTCCGCCAGCCAGATGCTGGACTTCTTCGGGCATAAGGACTGGGGCAAGAAGCTCATCGACATTATCGAGACCATGATGGTGGAAAAGAAAGTCCTGACCCCGGATATGGGCGGCACCGCCACCACCAAAGAAGTGGGGGACGAAGCCGTACGGCTGTTGGAGAAATAAAAAATTGGGAGCTGTTGCTCATGCAACAGCTCCCAATTTTTTATTCACACTGTGCGAAGGCCTGGGCCAGGTCGTTCCGCAAGTCTTCTTTGTCTTCCAGACCTACGGAGAAGCGGAGCAGGGTGTGGGTGATGCCCTTTTCTTCCGCCTCTTCCGGGGTCAGGTCCGCATGGGTCTGGGTGATGGGATAGGTGAGTAGGCTTTCGGTGCCCCCCAAGCTTTCGGCGAACTGGATCAGCTGGATCTTTTCCAGGATGGTCTTGGCGGCTTCCGGAGATTTTACGTAGAAGGAAATCATCCCTCCGAAGCCCTTTGCCTGTTTCTTCTGGATGGCATAGCCTGGATGGTTCGGCAGGCCGGGGTACAGCACCTTTTCCACCAGGGGCTGCTGTTCCAGCCACTGGGCCAGATACAGGGCATTTTCCTGATGCTGTTTCATCCGCACTGGCAGGGTCTTCAGGCTCCGGAGCATGAGCCAGGCATCGAAGACGCTGAGCAGGGCCCCGGTGGTCTTGTAGATGGTACGCAGGCGGGCGGCCACGTCCGCTTCCCGGCTGATCACAAAGCCGGCCAACAGGTCGTTGTGACCGGCCAGATACTTGGTGCCGCTGTGGAGCACGATATCCGCTCCCAGGGTCAGGGGCTGCTGGAAATAAGGGGACAGGAAGGTATTGTCTACGATCACCAGCAGATGATGCTGATGGGCCAGCTCACTGAGGGCCTCCAGGTCGGTGATCTCCATGGTAGGATTGGTGGGGCTTTCCAGGTAGATGGCCCGGGTGGCCGGGGTGATGGTTGCTTCCACTGCTTTCAGATTGCTGGTGTGGACGGCGGTAAAAGACAGCCCCAGAGGTTCATAGGTGGTCTGGAACAGCCGGAAGGATCCGCCATACAGGTCGAAACCAGTGATGATGTGATCCCCAGGGGCAAAAAGCCGCATCACCGCATCGATGGCTGCCATGCCGGAGGAAAAGCACAGGGCATCGGTGCCCCCTTCCAGGGTGGACAGGACTTTTTCCAGCCTGGCGTGAGTGGGGTTGGATTCCCGGGTATAGGCCCAGCCGGTGGACTGTCCCAAGCCGGGATGGGCAAAAGTGGACGTGAGATACAGAGCCGGAGAAACAGCCCCCGTAGCATCGTTGGGGCCGCCTCCGTGGATACAGGCCGTAGTGAATTTCATGATTTTTTCCTCCTTGCAGGCACGATCATGCCATGAACACATAGTATTTTTATAGGAATACATTACTTGTTCCAGGGGAATTTGTCAAGTGCCTGAAAACGGCATCCAGACAGGGAAAGCGGGGTAAAATGGTTTTCTAAATGCAGGACCTGTGATATAATCATTTGGTAAAACTGGTTCCGGCAGGCTCTGACACCCTGCCAGGAATAGATTTTCGATAGGCGGTGAAAAAATGAGCGTTACAGTCAATGATGTAAAGCATATCGCAAATCTGTGCCGGTTAAATGTTCCGGACGATGAAATGGACAAGTTCGTTGAGCAGTTCAACCAGATTTTGAATTATGCTGAAATCTTAAAGAAAGTGGATACCCAGGGGATCGAACCTTCTCCCTATGTGCTTCCCATCAGCAATGTGCTGCGGGAAGATGTTCCTGTTGTGAGCCTGTCCCATGAGGACGCCATGAAGAATGCTCCGGAGGAATATGAAGGCGGCTTCAAAGTTCCCCGGGTGATCGAATAAGAGGAGGCAGAACAGTGGCTTTATACAGAGAAACTGCACATGAGCTCCATGAAAAGCTGGTGAAAAAAGAAATCAGCTCCGTG
The DNA here is from genome assembly GCF_052216985.1 of Acidaminococcus nyctereutis. Classification (NCBI taxonomy): domain Bacteria; kingdom Bacillati; phylum Bacillota; class Negativicutes; order Acidaminococcales; family Acidaminococcaceae; genus Acidaminococcus; species Acidaminococcus nyctereutis. The sequence continues at coordinate 6,523 of NZ_JBQOUY010000009.1, read as the reverse complement.
GAACTGACGAAAGCGGTCTATGACCGGATCGACGAAGTGGAAGACCAGGTCAAGGCCTATATTACCCTGGACAAGGAAAATGCCCTGGCCCAGGCCGCTAAAGTGGATAAGATGATCGCCGACGGCGAATCCATCAAACCCCTGGCCGGGATCCCCGGCGCCATCAAAGACAACATCAGCGTGAAGGGTGTACGGATGACCTGCGCCTCCAAGATCCTGGAAAACTTCGTGCCGGTGTACGATGCCCATGTCATCGAAAACCTGCGGAAAGACGAGACCGTTTTCTTGGGCAAGACCAACATGGATGAATTCGCCATGGGGTCCACCACAGAAACCTCTCATTTCCAGATCACCCATAACCCCTGGGATTTGTCCCGTGTACCGGGCGGTTCTTCCGGCGGCAGCGCAGCCAGCATTGCAGCCGGGGAAGCCATCTGGTCCCTGGGCTCTGATACCGGCGGTTCCATCCGGCAGCCGGCTTTCTTCAACGGCTGTGTAGGGCTGAAACCCACTTACGGCCGGGTTTCCCGGTACGGCTGTGTGGCCTTTGCTTCCTCCCTGGATCAGATCGGGCCCATTGCCCGTGACGTGACCGACGCCGCCCTGGTGCTGAATACCATCAGCGGCCTGGACGCCCATGATTCCACCTCCTACGACGCTCCGGTGCCGGATTACACCAAAGCCCTGCGCCAGGATGTGAAAGACCTGACCATCGGTCTGCCTAAGGAATACTTCGGAGAAGGTACGGATCCCAAAGTGGCCGCCCAGATCAAACTGGCTGCCAAGAAATTTGAAGAACTGGGAGCCCATGTGATCGAAGTCTCCTTGCCCCATACGGAATACGCCGTGATCACCTATTACATCATCGCTCCGGCAGAAGCTTCTGCCAACCTGGGTCGTTTTGACGGTGTCCGGTATGGTTTCCGGGAAATGGCTGCAGAAAGCGCTCCGGAAATGATGCGCAAGACCCGTACGGAAGGATTCGGCAAGGAAGTCCGCCGCCGGATCATGCTGGGAACCTACGTACTCAGTTCCGGGTACTACGATGCCTACTATAACAAGGCCATGCAGGTCCGGACCCTGATCCGTCAGGACTTCGCCAATGCCTTTGAAAAATGTGACCTTCTGCTGACTCCCACCTCCCCGGTGGTGGCTTATCCTCTGGATGCTAAGATGGATCCTCTGACTGTCTATATGCTGGACGTGACCACCATCCCCGTGAACATGGCAGGGCTGCCGGGTATTTCCATCCCCTGCGGCTTCGTGGACAACATGCCGGTTGGAGCCCAGCTCATCGGCAAGGCCCTGGGCGAAGAGACCCTGCTGCGGGCAGCGTATACCTTTGAACAGGCTACGGATTTCCATAAAGCCGTGGCACCTCTGGGAGGTTTGAAATAATGACAGAATATACTACCGTAATCGGTCTGGAAGTCCATGCGGAACTGAAAACCAAGACCAAGGCTTTTTGCTCCTGCTCCACGGAATTCGGCGGTGCCCCCAATACCCATGTCTGCCCGGTCTGCCTGGGTATGCCCGGGGCTCTGCCCGTCATCAACAAACAAATGGTGGAATTTGCCCTGCGCTTTGCTCTGGCCGTGAACTGCGAAATCCAGCGCTACAGCAAATTCGACCGGAAAAACTACTATTATCCGGATCTGGCTAAAGCCTACCAGATTTCTCAGTTCTATCAGCCCATCGCCCTGAACGGGCACCTGGACGTGAATGTGGACGGGGAAACCAAACGGATCGGCATCACCCGGATCCATATGGAAGAAGATGCCGGGAAATTGGTCCATTCCGGTGCTTCTATCAGCACCTCTGATTTCTCTGCAGTGGACTACAACCGGGCCGGGGTGCCTCTGATCGAAATCGTATCCGAACCGGATATGCGGTCTGCGGCGGAAGCCCGTGCCTATATGGAAAAACTCCGGGCTTACCTCCAGTACACCGGGGTCTGCGACGGCAAGATGCAGGAAGGCTCCATGCGCTGCGATGCCAACATTTCCATTATGCCCGTAGGGGCCAAGGAATTCGGCACCCGTGCAGAAATCAAGAACCTGAACTCCTTCAAGGCCCTGGAAAGAGCCATTGAATACGAAGTGGAACGGCAGAAGGAAATCCTGGAAGACGGGGGCCATGTGGTCCAGGAAACCCGTACCTGGGATGATGCCCAGGGCATGACCTTCTCCATGCGGTCCAAGGAAGAAGCCCACGATTACCGGTATTTCCCGGAACCGGACCTGGCGCCCATCATCATCGAAAAAGAATGGGTGGAAAAGGCCAAGAGCGAACTGCCGGAACTGCCGGATGCCCGGAAGGCCCGTCTCATGGACGAAAAGGGCCTGGACGACTACTCCGCTGAACTGATCGTGGCCGACAAGAAGATGGCTGAGTACTTCGATGCAGCTGCTGCGGAAACGGAAGATGCCAAAGGGGTGGCCAACTGGATCCTGGGAGATGTGTCCGCTTACCTGAACAGCAACAACTGCGGCATCGGGGATTTCCCCGTATCTCCGGCTCACTTGGGACAGATGGTGGCTCTGATCAAAAAGGGCGTGCTGTCCAGCAAACTGGCCAAGAAAGTCTTTGCAGAAATGCTGAAGAAGGACGAAGCACCGGCAGACCTGGTGAAGAAGCTGGGACTGGAACAGGTCAGCGACGAAGGGGCCATCCAGGCCATGGTGGACGAAGTCATCGCCGCCAATCCCCAATCCGTAGCCGACTACAAGGCCGGCAAGGATAAAGCCATCGGCTTCCTGGTGGGTCAGATCATGAAGAAATCCCGGGGCAAAGCCAATCCGGGCATGGTGAACAAGCTGATCATCAAGACCATCAAGGGAGAATAACAAAGAGCTGCAGCATGTGTGAAAATCATACACATGCCAGGACCTCTTCATTTTACCGTCATACCTATTGATATGACCAAAAATGGGCATTTAAAAAGACCAAAAATGAGCATTATGCTCATTTTTGGTCTTTTTTATGTCCGATGAATTTCCGAATATTATTCAAAATCATAGGAAAAATCACGTTTTTAGGAATATAACAATTTGGCATATTATTTGCACGTATGTAAGTAACTGTTGCGATACTACATATTTTTGGAGGCGAAGAAAATGAAATTTGGTATTTTAAAGGACATCAAAGATGGAGAATTTCGTGTCATTGCGACTCCTGCTGAAGTAAGTATGCTGATCCAGGATGGGAACGAAGTGTATGTACAACGTGGAGCAGGTGAAAAAGCCGGCTTTCCGGATCAGGCTTATGCGCAAGAAGGAGCTAAATTCTATGATACAAAAGAAGAAATTTATGCCAAGTGTGATTTTGTGACAAAAGTCAAAGAATTGGAGCCTTGTGAATTTGATTTACTTCGAGAAAATCAAATGGTGTTTACCTGTATACATCCGGCTGCTCATCCTGAAGAAGTCCAAGCCTTGCTTAAAAGTAAATGCATCTCCATTACGGCAGAAGATTCTCACCGCTATGGCTCTCCGAACTGTGAAGCAGCCGGGAAACAGGGAGCACTGTTCGGCTTGGAATCTTTGCTTTCCATCAATGGTGGAAAAGGCAAATTCGTAAATGGCCTTGGAGGTGCCCCCGGCGTTACGGCGCTTGTTGTGGGAGGGGGAACGGTAGGCCGAGCTTGTGCTGGAGTCCTTCATGCTCTGGGGGCAAAAGTGACTGTCATGGACATCAATATAGGATGTTTACGGGATTTGGGAAAACAATTTAATGAAGAAATTGATACGATGATCTCAAATCGATATAATTTAACGAAAATCCTGCCTCACACTGATGTAGTCTACAATTGTGTCAGATGGCCTAAAGATGCCAAAAACTTTATGATTACGCGGGAAATGGTGCGTTCTATGGAAAAAGGTTCAGTCATCGTTGATATCAGCAATGACTATGGCTGTATTGAAACGTTCCACGAGACAACCCATGCCAATCCCCGCTATATTGAAGAGGGTGTAGTCCATTATTGTGTCAGCAATATCCCTGGTGCGATTGCGCAATCCACGTCGATTGCCTATGCCGCATCCGTTCTTCCGCATTTTAGGAACATCGCTAAGAATGGTCTGGCTGAAGCCTGTGCCCGAGATGGCTATCTGAGAAGAAGTTTGACGACTTACAAAGGATATCTGACACATGAAGAAACCAGTGCTCTTCAAAATATTCCCTGGATCCGGCCGGAAGAAATTTTAGGGATTTCGGACAGAAAACTTGATCCAGCGCCAAACGCTACGAAAACAGTTTCCCAAAATTATATTAAACTTTGATGATTCTTTCTTGAGAGACAGTGGCTTTGCTCCTTTTATTTTTGGAGAGCATAAAACCACCTATATATTTAGTGGAGCGTATAGATTCCTGCTTGCTTCTGTTATGGTAGCAGGACAGGAATCTATCCTGGCCTTTTTGATAACAGCCACTGTTTGTTAAATCTTAAATACGAATAATCGTATATTTCAGCACTGTTTTAAATTGGTACGTTCTAAGAACAGAGGTGAAAAGATGAACACGACAGCCGTTTTAATGGATTTTGCAATAGCTTCTGTATTTATCTTGATAGGACAGCTTATCCGTTCCAAAGTAAAATTTGTCCAGAGATATTTTGTCCCGGCAAGTATGATTGCTGGTTTCCTGGCTTTGGCACTTGGGTCCCAAGGCTTAGACATATTGCCTTTTTCAAAGTCTATTGGGTCTTATTCAGGACTTTTGATAATTATTGTGTTTGCATCTGTGGGGATAAGCGGTTTTAGCTTTTCGAAAAAAGGGTTTAAAGCTGAAATCGACCGAGTGGGATCCTATTTTTCTTATAAAGTGCTGGCACAGGCAATCCAGTTCTGTTTGGGGCCTTTATTTTCTATTATGGTGATTTCTAAACTTTTTCCAGAAATCAGTTATGGATTTGGTCTCTGCCTGGCAGCGGGCTTTTCTGGCGGACACGGGACTGCGGCTGCGGTAGGGTCGGTTTTTGCTAAATTAGGCTTTGTAGACGGAACTGATATTGCGATGACGTGTGCAACAGTTGGAATCCTCTCTGGCATCTTTGGTGGCTTGGCTTTTATCAATATAGGGACTAAAAAGGGTTGGACAAAGTATATTAAAAATTTCTCTTTTATTTCTGGTGATTTGAAAACCGGTTTGATTGAAGAATCGCATCGGAATTCTATTGGAAAAGAAACCATCTCTTCTATGGTCCTTGATCCAATTGCCTTTCATTTGGCCATCCTTTTAACTGCATCTGGGGTTGGAATCGTATTGAATAAGCTGATTGAGACCAATTTCCACATTGAATTGCCTTCTTATTTGCTGGCTTTTATTTTTTCCTTCCTGCTTTTTATTCTCTTCAAGAAGACAGGTGTCAGCAATTATGTCGATAACAACATCATGAGCCGCTTGTCTGGGACAGCAACTGATTATCTGGTGTTCTTTGGCATTGCATCCATTAAAATCTCGATTATCGTCAAATATGCAGTACCATTGTTTATGCTGTTGGTTTTCGGGGAACTGATTGTTATTGCAACGCTGATGTATTTTGGCGCTGGCATGAACAAAGGGAGCTGGTTTGAACGTTCGATTTTTGTATTTGGCTACTCGACAGGCGTATTTGCTATCGGATTTATCCTTTTGCGGATTGTCGATCCGGAAAATCTGTCAAAGACTTTAAATGATACGGCTTTGGCAGGACCTCTCACGACGCCTTTTGAATTATTTGCCTGGTCAGCCGGCCCTATTATGCTGCTAAATGGACAGCATTGGACTTTCATCGGGATCTATTTGCTTATTACAGCAGGATGTGTCATTGTAAACCGGCTCTTCCATTGGTGGTGGATAGACGAACCGCTGGACAGACCGGCAGTCAGTGATGAATGATGACTTTTCCTATGGCTTGTTTTTCCTGAAGATATCTGTTACTTTTACTCATAGGGATAAAGTCGATAAGGAGAACAAGCCATGAAAATTTTGAGCCAAATTTTTAAGGGAAAAGGATACGTTGATGGGATAACCATCATAAATTCGGATGGCGAAATCTTATTTTCTGCAAAATTGAACAAAAAACTCTCGGGAGCAGAATCTGATTATGATCTTGTGGGAAAGAATTTTTATGAAATCTATGAAGATATGTCGGCAGAGACCAGTACAACGATAAAGGCCATGGAACTGGGGATGCCGGTATATGTAGAGCATCAGGCTTTAAAGGCGAGAAATCAGAAAACAATCTATATCACGTCTCTTTCGATTCCCATTATGAACGGAAATCGGATAGTTGGGGCTATCGATTTATCAACACAGGAAGGGGAAAGAGAAGGAACAGCTGAGGAATCTGAACGGGTGGATTTGAAAACAGCAGTCCTTCCTGTCTGTGGAAACTCGAAACTGCATGTGGATAGTTCTGGTTCTTTGTCAAATGTTGGGGTAAGCTCCAATTCATCTACCACACACGGACGTGAGCGATTTTTGCTCATGTCTGTTTTTATTTTAATTTCACCATCGAAAGCAGTAAAATCCGAGAACGGAA
>NZ_JBQOUY010000008.1:0-95884 GCF_052216985.1 Acidaminococcus nyctereutis | reverse complement strand
TAAAAAGCTGAGTTTTGGGGGGAAGGGGGAAGTATACCCTTTTTCTCTTGCCTTTTACTGCCAGGAGTAAAAAGAGACAACAAAAAAGGAGCTGTGAAGAAATGAATCCTCATTTCTTCACAGCTCCATTTTTTGTCATACGTGGATGGCGGAGAACTTCCCTTAAGGTCAGTTCTTTTTTTATGCTGTTACCCATTCAAGGTCTCTGTCCTGATGATTTCTTCTTTCCGCTCTTCTAAAATCCTGCGGTCCACATTTCCCACTTTCAGGGAACGCCAGCTGAGAGCAAGAGGCACCACAAGGACAATTACAGCCACGATGGCATCTTTGAGGGCCATGTCTTTCAGGAGAGTGATGCCCACTAACAGGGCGCTGATGCCGCCCAGGATACAGCACAGTTTGTAGAGCCAGAGAGGGCAGCGGATGGAACGTCTGGCGAACTGCTCCGGGTATTTCTCCGGAATCTTTATGCAGGCCGTGTTCAGATAGGCGTTGATGAACATGCAGGGAATCATCAGCATACTGATTACATTGTTGAAATCCATACCAGTCAGGATGGGGATGGCGGCCAGGATGTACACAAGGGTGAAGGCACCGTAGGGATATCCGTCCTTTGCCTTTCTTCCAAAGAATCCCGTCAGCCATCCGTCATCGGCCATGGAAGCCAGGGGTTCACGGATCATAACCAGGACGCCCAGGAAGGAAGAGGCAATGGCGCAGGCACCGCCGCCGATAATGAAAAACGCAAATAGAACAGGATTCAAAAAAGCGGAAGCCACCACACTGAGGTTCTGGTTGGCCACTTTGTCATAAGGCAGTACACCGGCTGCCACATAGGACATCAATCCATAGACCACTGAAACAACTGCACAGGTTACCAAAATCCCCAAAGGAATCGTAAGTTTCGGGTTCTTTGTAATCCGTGCTACGCCTACAGGTCCCATGGTGGTTCCCTGGCAGGCAAACCCCATGATGGCAATGGCACTGATCACACCGCTCATTCCGCCGTGGACAAAGCCTCCATCAGCGGCAGGGCTGAAGAAAAAGGCGGGATCCACATGGGGGACGCCCAGAACGATGAAGAGAAACAGGGCAATCAGGAGGAAGGCCGTTGCTGTATTCTGGAATATGGTGACGATCCGGTTGCCCCGGATCGTCAGCAGAAAATGGACTGTCAGAATTACCATACTTGTGATGGATGTATGTTCTCCCAAAACAGGCCAAAGACTGCTTAAATAGCTGGTCAGAGCCAAAGAATATCCGGTAATCCCAAAGGCCCACATTACGTTAGTCCATCCGCCATATCCAGTGAGCACCGGCGGCAGCATCATGCCTCTCATACTGTAGTCGCCGCCATTGACCACAAAGATACTGGAAAGAGCCAAATTGTACCAGTAGGCGAATAACATATAGAATACACCAATCAGCGTAACCACCAGGACGGACCTGCCCGTCATGCCAATGGCTGAGCCCAGTGTCACAAATATGCCGGATCCGATGGCACCGCCGACTCCCAATCCAATAATATTCACAAGACCGATTTTTTTCATCTGCTCGCTGCTCATTCTTTTTCTCCTCGTATAATATTTTTGTGAGAAAGATAAAATCCGTATGCACTCCCTGCAGTTTCCTTTGTCAATTTCAATATTTGCAGTAAGTTCTGTCTTTTTAAAAAAGAGAAAAAATCCACCTCTTCAAGCAAGAAATCCATATGATTCCGGAACGCTGCTGTCGGAACAGGAATTTTGCGGACTCCTGTTCCAACTGCAGAATTCTTTCAGGAAAATGTGCAGGTGAAATGTGCAGGTGCGTACCTTAGCCTTTTTCTGCTTCTCTTTTGAGGACAGCATCGCAAATTCTGTCCAGTCCTTTTTTAATGGTGGCCTTCGGCATTGCCAGGTTCAGACGGATAAAGCCTTTTGAATTATCTACAAAGAGGGAATCCCCGCCTTCCAGCAGGACGCCCGCCTGGTTGGCCATGAAGTCGGGAATATTCTCCACATCTCCCAGATACGGGTTCATATCCACCCAGGCCAGATAGGTTGCCTGAGGAATCCTGAACACAATCTTCGGCAGTCTTTGGGCCAGGGTGTCCTGGACCAGCTTGAAATTTCCATCCAGATACGCTTTCAACTGATCCAGCCATTCATATCCGTGCTGGTAGGCCGCTGTGTGGGCCGCAATGGAAAGGGGATTCACGTTCATGGCGTAGGTATCAGTATACTGTACATAGAGTTTTCTCAGGCTTTCATCCCGAATGATGATTTCTGCAAACATCATCCCTGCCATATTGAACGCTTTGGAAGCGGAGGTGCAGGAAATCAGCTTTTGGTAGCCGGGCATGATCTTTGCCATGGGGATATGGTGTTCTCCCTGGCGCAGCAGGTCGCAGTGGATTTCATCACTGATGATCCACAGGTTGTGTTTTTCCACGATGGCAGCAACTTTCTTCAGTTCTTCCTCCGTCCAGACGCGGCCTGTGGGGTTGTGGGGGTTGCACCAGATGAGAAGTTTGGTCAGCGGGTTGGCGGCATCTCTTTCCAGTGCATCAAAGTCGATGGTCCAATTGCCTTCTGCATCGCGTTTTAGTTTGTTATGGATGGCGTGTTTGTGCTTGTAATCGATGGGATGCTGGAAATACCCGTAGGCAGGGGTGTTGATGATGGCATATTCATGGTCGGTGAGCAGCAGTTCCACCAACTGGTACAGGGCGGGAATGATTCCCAGGGAGAAGCAGATTTCTTCTTTCGGATAAGTCCAGCCGTACATTTTCCGGTTCCAGGCATTATAGGCCTCATAAAAATTCGGTTCAAAAACCTGGCTGTAGCCGATGATTCTCTTGTCGGCACGGTCTTTGATGGCCTGGATGATGTCCGGGCACATGGCAAATTCCATATCGGCCACCCACATACGGATAAATTCTTCATCTTTAAAGGGGAACTTCTTTTTGCCTTCATAGTCATGGAAAATATAGCCTCGGAAACCATCCGTGTTCAGGGCATTGGTATGACGCCGTTCCACATATTCATCAAAATTATATTGCATGGTAAAAATCCTCCTTGAAAACTGTTTATTTTCCAACGATTTCGTTCAAGGAGTCTGGCCAGAATCCTCTTAACGTCTACATGCGCATTATAGCGCAGAGGCTAGAGCCTGTAAAAAGAAGGAAAGTTTCTTAATATGAAACTTTTAATCCGTTATGTTTCACCTGAGTGGATTTTTTTACGCATCTCATGATATAATTATCTGAAATTATGAAATAATTGTTGGATTTATGAATTTGTTGATTTATAGGAAACAACAGACGGAGGTCTTTCAGTATGATGATCAGGGAAGAAATCGGTAAAAAGATCAACATTTACCGGCGGGCGAAAAAAATGACCTTGGAGGAACTTTCCCAACGGGTCTGCAAAAGCAAGTCCACTCTTTCGAAATATGAAAAAGGGGCTATTTCCATCGATATCGAAACTTTGTACGATATAGCTTCCGCACTGAATATCCATGTGGAGCAGCTGCTGTATATCACGCCCCAGGAAGGAAATCTTCAGAATGATGCGGCCTGTCCTGCATTTTTTAAGGATCTTTCCCGGTTTTATGCTTATTATTTCGATGGAAGGGACCACCACCTTGACCGCAGCGTGTTCGATGTCCTTTCCAGGGGGGAGGAAGGGAAATACCGCCTCATGATGTATATGAATTTCAAAAATTATGATTCCTATCAGGAATGTGAAAATACGTACTGGGGCTATATCCAACACTTTGACGCTATGTCAAGGATCACGCTGACCAATAAAGATACGCCCATGGAAAATGTCATCATCCAGGTGCTGGCCTCTTTCCTGGATTCTCCTGTGAAATGGGGCCTGTTTACAGGATTTTCCTCCCGTCCCATGATGCCGGTGGCTTTGAAAATCCTTCTGAGCAAGCAGCCCCTCAAAGAAGAGGAATCCCTGGTCAAGAAACTGAAAGTTTCCCGGGAAGATGTGCGCAACCTCAAACACTATAACATGCTTTCCGTGACATGATTCCAATCCTGCCACCGGCAGGGGCAGAAACGATTCCCTTTGCAGCCACCCTTTTTTGTGGTATCCTTTTTTTATTAGCCATGAACATGAAAAGGGGAAAGCTTTGAATATGGAACGAATGAAAGGAAACCTTCTTCTGCTGCTGACGGCCCTGATCTGGGGCAGCGCTTTTGTGGCCCAGAGCGTGGGCATGGACTATGTGGGGCCTTTTACTTTCAACGCCGCCCGGAACCTTTTGGCCACCGGAGTCCTGGTGCCGGTGGTACTGGCTTTTGGGGGAAAACACCAGGGCAATCTGTGGCAGCGGCTGCGGCCCGATGCCGTGACGGTGAAGGCGGGGCTGTGCTGCGGGGTCATCATGGGGGTGGCCAGCAACCTCCAGCAGGTGGGGATTGCCCAGACCACCGCCGGGAAGGCCGGGTTCATCACCGCCCTGTACATTATCCTGGTGCCCATCCTGGGCTGGTTCCTGGGGCGGACGGTGCGGAAGATCCTGCTTTTGTGCGTGCCCATGGCCCTGGTGGGATTCTATCTGCTTTGCGTCACCGGGGATTTCACCATTTCCTTCGGGGATTTCCTGGTGTTCCTGTGTGCGGTGTTCTTTGCCCTCCACATCCTGTGTGTGGACCATTTCCTGCTGCAGGGGGCCAGCGGGGTGCGGGTGGCCTGGATCCAGTTCGCCATGACCTTCCTGGTCTCCCTTTTGGGGGCCCTGGTGTGGGAAACCCTGCCCGCCGCCGGTCTGGGCCCTGCCCTGTGGGCGGCTCGGTGGCCCCTGCTGTATACGGCGGGGCTTTCCAGCGGGGTGGCCTATACCCTCCAGATCGTAGGGCAGAAGTACACCGACCCCACCACCGCCACCCTGATCATGAGCCTGGAATCGGTGTTTGCGGTGCTGGCCGGGTGGCTGTTCCTGGGAGAAGTGATGAGCGTCCGGGAAATCATCGGCTGCGGGCTGGTATTCGCCGCCGTGCTCCTGGCCCAAATCTAAGGAGGAAAAAATGCTTCAGCCCTGGGAATCTTATCAGGCGGTCTATGTCCACATCCCATTCTGTGTCCATAAATGTGCCTACTGCGATTTCGCTTCTTATCAGATTTTCAATGAACATATTATGAGCGACTATGCCCGGCGTTTGGTGGAGGAAATCTCTGCCTGGACGCCGGCTTTGCCGGTTTCGCCTACCGCTACCGTGTATTTCGGCGGAGGGACCCCCAGCGTGCTGCCCCTGGATGACCTGGAAAAAGTGGTCACGGCCCTGAAGGAGCGGGGATTCTGGCAGCAGCCGGCAGAAGCCACCCTGGAAGCCAATCCGGGGACGGTGGATCTGGCGAAGCTCCGATTCTATCGGCAGCTGGGCTTCGACCGGCTGAGCCTGGGGATCCAGTCCTTCCAGCCTGCAGAACTGGCCGCCATGGGACGGATCCATACGGCAGAAGATGCGGAAGCGGCCATCGCCCTGGCCCGAGAAGCCGGCTTCCAGCGGATTAGCGGGGACCTGATCTACGGGTATCCCGGCCAGACGGTGGCAAGCGTCCAGGATTCCCTGGAACGGCTGCTGAAAACCGGGGTGGACCATGTGTCCGTCTACGGCCTCACCGTGGAAGAGGGGACACTGCTGGCCAAACAGCTCCGGGAGGGGGAAGCTGCTCTGCCTTCGGAAGACGAAACAGGGGCCATGTACGATTTCCTCATGGAAGCGCTGCCCCAAGCCGGCTACCAGCGGTACGAGATTTCCAATTTCGCCCGGCCCGGCCAGGCATCCCGGCATAACCAGGTGTACTGGCATTACGATCCCTATATGGCCTTCGGGGCGGCCGCCTGCCGGTTCGACGGAAAAATCCGGGAGACCAATCCTCGGAATCTCCAGGCCTATCTCCAGGGGGCGCGTCCGGAGCGGGAAATCCTCACCTCCGAAGACCGTCGGGCGGAACTGGCCTTCATGAACCTGCGGACTGCCAAGGGACTGTCTTTGCAGGAATTCGCCCAGCGGACAGGAGAAGATTTCTTTCATATATATAAAGAAGGCTTTGCCCATTGCAGGGAACATGGCTGGATCGCCCGGGAAGGAGACCGGATCCATCTGACGGAACAGGGGATGCAGTACGGCAATCTGGCTTTTGAGGAATTTCTGTAAAAAGAAAAATATTTTCTGCAAATCTATTGACAATTTGACTAAAGAGGTGTATCTTTACACTTAGATGTTAGCACTCCAACCATTAGAGTGCTAACAATCGAGAAGAGAGATGATTACAGTGCTAAGTGACCGCAAGAAAAAAATCCTTCAACTGATCATTGAAGATTATATTGAAACGGCTGAGCCTGTAGGATCTCGCAGCATCGCCAGGAAATACAATCTGGGGATCAGCCCGGCAACCATCCGGAACGAGATGTCCGACCTGGAACTGTTGGGTTATCTGGAGCAGCCCCACACTTCGGCAGGACGTGTCCCGTCAGCGGCTGCCTATCGGTACTATGTGGATTCCCTGGCCAAACCGGATGCCCTGGCGCCCAATGATGTGGCGCTGATCAACAGCTGGTTCCGGGAACGGGTCCACAGCATCGACGATATCTTCCAGTCCACCGCCAAGATCCTGTCACGGATGAGCAAGAACGTGTCCGTGGTACTGGCCAACAAGGACAGCGAAAGCGTCTTTTCCTACTTGCGCTTCCTGCCCCTCAACGAGCACCAGGCCATCCTATGCATCGTGGCCAATGACGGGCGGATGGACAACAGTGTGATCCAGATCCCGGCTGGCATGAGCCGCCTGGAAATGGACACCCTGGCCCAGCGGGTGACCAACAGACTCCATGGGATGAAGCTGGACGATATCACAGACCAGATCCTGAAAGACGTCCGGGATGCCCTGGCTGGGGACAAAGCCCTGTATGCTTCTCTGATCCAAGTGGTCAGACAGATGCGGAGCGGCCAGCAGGAGAACAAGATGTACCTGGGCGGTACCAAACAGCTGCTCAACCAGCCGGAATTCAAGGATCCGGAACGGATCCGAGAGCTGCTGAGTGTGCTGGAGGAAGAGCAGATGCTGAAGGATATGCTGATGGCCGACAAAGACTCCGGTCTCAAGGTGACCATCGGCAGTGAAAACAAATTTTCCGGCATCCAGGACTGCAGCATGATCCAGGCCACCTACCGGCTCAACGGACAGGTGGTGGGGACCCTGGCTGTCCTGGGACCGACCCGTATGGAATACCGGAAGGTGATTTCCGTGATGGATTACCTCCACAACTACCTGCGGGTGGTCATGAATAAAATGGATGAAAAGTAGGGGAGGACCAATGAAAGAGGAGCAGCAGAAGAACCCGGAAACCGTGAAGGCAGAAACGGCCCAGGCCGAGACGGAGGCAGAAGAAACCGCGGAACAGGCCAAGACGGCAGGAGCCGGAGCGGCTGACGTGAAAGACGAAAAAGCAGCGGAACCCGATCCCAGAGACGAAAAGATCGCCCAGCAGGAAAAGCAGATTGCTGAACTGCAGAACAGGCTCCTGCGGCTGCAGGCCGATTTTGACAACTTCCGGAAACGGAACAATGAAGAACGGGAACGGCTAGGCCGGTATGTCACCGGACAGGTGGCCCGGGAATTTTTGAAGGTGCTGGATAACTTCGAGCGGGCGGAAGCCAGCCTGGAAGCCAGCAAAGACGGAGAAGCCCTGAAGAAAGGCATGGGGATGATCCACAAGCAGTTCGAAAAGGCTCTCCAGACCCTGCATATCGAAGAGATCCCGGCGGAAGGCAAACCCTTCGATCCCCAAATCCACGAAGCCGTCATGCAGGGCAGCAATCCGGATCTGCCGGATGAAAGCATCGATCTGGTCCTGGAAAAGGGCTATAAGATCGGGGACGACGTGATCCGCCATTCCAAGGTGCGGGTCGTCCGGAACGATTGAAGATAACGTGTTGAACGATTGATAATTCCAGATTTGACAGGAGGAATTCATTATGTCTAAGATTATTGGTATTGACTTAGGGACCACCAACTCCGTAGTCGCTGTGATGGAAGGCGGCGAACCTACAGTTATCACCACCCAGGAAGGCGGCCGGCTGACTCCTTCCGTGGTTGGCTTTACGAAAAACGGGGAAAGACTGGTAGGCCAATTGGCCAAACGCCAGGCTGTATCCAACCCGGAACGGACCATCAGCTCCATCAAACGGCACATGGGCACCAAATACACCGTGACTATCGATGGCAAGAGCTATACGCCGGAACAGATTTCTGCTATGATCCTGGAAAAGATGAAAGGCGATGCAGAACGGTATCTGGGTGAAAAAGTCACGGAAGCCGTCATCACCGTACCGGCTTACTTCAACGACAGTCAGCGGCAGGCCACCAAGGATGCAGGCCGGATCGCCGGACTGGATGTAAAGCGGATCATCAACGAACCCACGGCTGCCGCTCTGGCTTACGGCATCGATAAATCCGACGACCATACCATCCTGGTCTATGACTTGGGCGGTGGCACTTTCGATGTGTCCATCCTGGAACTGGGCGACGGCGTGTTCGAAGTGAAGTCCACCAACGGGGATACCCATCTGGGCGGCGATGACTTCGATAAACGCATCATGGACTGGATGTGCGATGAATTCAAGAAACAGAATGGCATCGACCTGACCGGGGACAAGATGGCCATGCAGCGGATCCGTGAAGCGGCTGAAAAAGCCAAGATCGAGCTGTCCAATATGCTGACCACCAATATCAACCTGCCCTTCATCTCTGCAGGCCCTAACGGCCCGCTCCATATGGACCTGGATCTGACCCGGGCCAAATTCGATGAAATGACCAGCGACCTGGTAGACCGGACCATCGTCTGCGTCAACAAGGCCCTGAGCGACGCCAACATGACCCCGAAAGACATCAACAAGGTCCTGCTGGTCGGCGGTTCTTCCCGTATCCCTGCGGTGCAGGAAGCCATCAAACGGACCATGGGACAGGAACCGGCCCATGGGGTGAACCCGGATGAATGTGTGGCTGTAGGGGCTGCTATCCAGGCCGGTGTACTGGCTGGGGATGTGAAAGACGTCCTGCTGCTGGATGTGACGCCGCTGTCCCTGGGTATCGAAACCATGGGCGGTGTGATGACCAAGATCATTGACCGGAACACCACCATCCCGACCTCTAAGAAACAGGTATTCTCCACGGCTACCGACAACCAGCCCTCTGTGGATATCCACGTCCTCCAGGGCGAACGGGAAATGGCTGCGGATAACAAGACCCTGGGCCGTTTTGAACTGTCCGGCATCCCGGCTGCTCCTCGGGGAATCCCTCAGATCGAAGTGGCTTTCGACATCGATGCCAACGGCATCGTAAACGTCAGTGCCAAAGATTTGGGCACGGGTAAGGAACAGAAGATCACCATTACTTCTTCCGGCAGCCTTAGCAAGGAAGAAGTGGATAAGATGGTCAAGGAAGCCCAGGCCAACGAAGCCGCTGACAAGAAGCGGAAGGAAGCGGTAGAAGCCAAGAACCAGGCCGATACCCTGATCTACCAGGCTGAAAAGACCATCAAAGATATGAACGGCAAGGGCCATGACGACCTGATCAAGAAAGTCCAGGATGCCATCGGCACCTTGAAGGAAACCATGAAGGGCGACGATACCGACAAGATCAAAGCCGATACGGAAGCCCTGCAGAAACCCCTGTATGAACTGAGCGCCGAACTGTACAAGCAGAACCAGGGCACAGCCCAGGGTACTGCCGGTGCCAACGCCAATGCCGGTGCAGGCGCCAATGCAGGGACCGAAAGCAAGAAAGCCGACGACGATGTAGTGGATGCTGAAGTCGTGGACGACGACAAGAAATAAGCTTTCCTAGAGGGAGATACGGATGGCAGAGAAGAGAGACTACTATGAAGTGCTGGGCGTTTCCAAAGACGCTACAGCCGACGAGCTGAAAAAGGCTTACCACAAACTGGCCCGGAAGTATCACCCTGACCTGAACAAAGACAATCCGGAAGCAGCGGATAAATTCAAAGAGGCCAACGAAGCCTACAGCGTTCTCAGTGATCCCCAGAAGAGAGCGGCCTATGACCAGTACGGCCATGCCGCTTTCCAGAACGGGGGAGGACCTGGCGCTGGGGCCGGCAATCCCTTCGGGGGCGGGTTCCAGGGCTTCGGCGGTTTCAGCGGCGAAGGCATGGACGACATCTTCAATATGTTCTTTGGAGGTGCCGGACGAGGCGCCGGCCACCGGGCCGATAACGGTCCCCGGCAGGGAGCCGACCTGCGGATGGATACCCAGATCACCTTTGAAGAAGCGGCCTTTGGTACGGAAAAGAAAGTGCCTTTGAACCGGGAAGAGGAATGTGAGACTTGTCACGGTTCCGGTGCTGCCCCCGGCAGTACGCCGGAGACTTGTCCGGACTGCCATGGGACCGGGGAGATCCGGGTCACCCAGAATTCTCTCTTTGGCCAGGTGGTCAATGTCCGGACCTGTCCCAAATGCCATGGGACTGGGAAAATCGTCACCCATCCCTGTAAGGACTGCCACGGCACAGGCCGGGTGAAGAAAAAACGGGTGCTGACCGTGAAGATCCCTGCCGGAGTGGACAATGGTTCCCGTCTGCGGGTGGCCGGAGAAGGGGAAGCTGGGATCCGGGGCGGACGCCCTGGGGATCTGTATGTGTACCTGTATGTGAAACCCCACAAGTTCTTTGAACGGGAAGGCACCACCGTCACCTGCGAAGTGCCCATCAACATCGTCCAGGCGACCTTGGGGGCGGAAATCGAGGTTCCCACCCTGTATGGCAAGGTGAAGGTGAAGATCCCGGAAGGGACCCAGCCCAATAAGATCCTGCGCCTGAAGGGGAAAGGGATCGTATCCCTGCGGACGGGCCAAAAGGGAGACCAACTGGTCCGGATCAAAGTGGTGATCCCTACGAGACTCAGCGATGCCCAGAAAGAAGCGCTGCGGAAATTCGGCGAAGCCGGAGGAAGCAGCATCAATCCGGAAGAGAAGAGCTTCCTGAACAAAATCAAAGACCTGTTTAAGTAAGGTCAGGTTGGAGTAAACGGACAACGGAGCTGTGAAGAAATGATGATTTATTTCTTCACAGCTCCGTTTTTTTGTCTATATGAAATTTTAGTATAGACAAAAACGGTCACTTGAAAAGAATTTATGAACATCAGATGTTCAAACAAAAAATCAGACAAGAATAGTGGATATTCAGTAATGATTCGTATATAATATAAAAACATAAAATAGATACGAAACTATACTAGTGAAAAATAATTCTTTACAATTACTTTTACAGGATAGTTTAAGGAGAGTATATGATTATGAAAAAACACTGGAATCCAATGATCAGGGCTGCTATTGCCCTGAGTCTGGGCGTCTTGCCTACGGCTGTGGCAGGAGCAGCACCCAGTCAGGAAGACGCAGCAGCCCTTCGGACTGTCCGGCAGCGGCAGAGTGATGCTACCATGCTCCAGAACGAGGCACGGAACCGGGCCCGGGCGGAAGCCCAGCGGGCCGTCTCGGCCGCCGGTCAGATCGCCATCGAAGAAACAGAACGGCCCAAACTGGACCTGCCGGATACCCTGAAGGTCCAAGTGAACGGATTCAAGATCACCGGCCAGGATGTGATCCCGGAAGCGGAGCTCCAAGCCCTGCTGGCGGATAAAAAAGGCCAGCTGCTTTCTTTTAAAGACCTCCAGGACGGGGCTGACACCCTGACTCGGTACTTCCGGAGCAAAGGGTATCTGGTGGCCCATGCCTACCTGCCGGTGCAGAAGATCAATGATGGGATCGTGGAATACGCTGTCACCGTAGGGACCTTGGACGGCTTCACTCTGAACAATCACACCAAGATCCATCTGGGGGCCCTGGAACGGGAAACCAACTTCCTGAAGAAGGAAAAATATCTTACCCAGGACAGCCTGGAACGGGCCGTATGGCTCCTGACCGACCTGGCAGGGGCTGATGCCAAGGCCACCCTCCAGAAGGGATCCAAGCCTGGCAGCGTCCATGTGGTGCTGGAAGTGGATGAATACAAAGGCAAACAGGGACTCTTCACGGCCAGCAACTACGGCAGCCGGTCCATGGGGTACAACCAGTATTCCGTGAATTACAACTTCCTGAACCTGGCCCACGAAGGGGATCATCTGATGGCCAATGTCTCCACTTCCGGCCGGAAGATGTTCGACTGGGGCTTGAACTACACCCTGCCGGTGATCCGGGACGGGTGGCGTTTCTCTGCCGGATACAACGTGCTCAGCTACGATTTGGGAGATGAATTCGCCCAGTACGATGGGGTGGGCCACTCCAAGGTGGCATCCCTGGGGATGGATTATGCCATCCGCCGGAGCCGGAAGCACAATCTGTACGCCGGGGTCCGCTACGAACACAGCGACATCAAAGATGAATACCGCCGGATCTGGAATTCCACCTACGGAGACAAGAACGGGGATGCAGGGATTCTGTCCCTCTATGGGGACGATGAAGATACCCTGGGGTCCACTGATTGGCGGGTGGAATACAAATGGGGGAACATCACCAATGATGCTTTCTATTCTCCCGATATCTACACCCAGTGGCTGGCCGGCAGCCCGCGGACCAACGGCACCTACCACAAGGCCACCGGCTACATCCAGCGGCGGCAGAACCTGGACGGCCGGACGTACCTGCTGCTGACCGCCCGGGGCCAGTACGCCTTCTCCAACCTGGATTCGTCCGAACACTTCTACCTGGGAGGTCCTTACGGGCTGCGTGCCTATCCCACCAGTGAAGGCTCCGGGGATACTGGATATCTCACAAGGGCGGAACTCCGCTGGCTGCTGCCGCTCAAGAAACAGGACCAGCAGCTGCACTTGGCCTTCTACCTGGAACATGGGGGCGTGTGGATGAATCATGACAGCAGTCTGACCCCTGCCGGGGAAAAGAACCATCGGAACCTGCAGGATGTGGGCGTCGGGCTGATCTGGTCCCGGTATCAGGACTGGTTTATCCGGGCAGACTATGCCTGGAGATTGGGAGCCGAGGAACCGGTCAGCGACACCAGCCATAAGAACGGCCATTTCTGGCTGACCGGCGGCGTGTACTTCTAAGAGTTGAAGGATCACTGGAGGAACAGAACTATGGATAACCATTTGAAATATACGAAGAAATGGAAACGGAACCTGTCGGCGGGGGTGCTGCTGGCCCTGTCCCTGGGAGGGACGGCCTATGCCATGCCCACTGGCGGCCAGATCCAGTCCGGCCAGGGCACCATTGCCCAGAACGGGAAGAACATGACCGTCACCCAGCAGAGCGGGAAAATGGCCGTGGACTGGACCCAGTTCAACATTGCCCGGGATGAAGCAGTGAAATTCGCCCAGCCCGGCCGGGACGCCGTGGCCCTGAACCGGATCACCGGGGGCCAGAAATCCGTGATCGACGGGGCCCTTTCCGCCAATGGGAACCTGCGCCTGGTGAACCCCAACGGGGTGGTGTTCAGCAAAACTGCCACTGTGGACGTGGGCAGCCTGGTGGCTTCCACTGCCCAGCTGAACGATCCCTTCATGAAGAGCTTCGCTGGCAGCACCGCCAACCTGAACCTGACCATCGGGGAGGGGAACACCAGCACCATCCTGAATGAAGGCACCATTGCGGCCCAGGGCGGCCTGGTGGCCCTCCATGCAGCCCAGGTGGAAAATACCGGCACCATCAGCAATCCGGGCGGTACCGTGGCCCTGGCTGCAGCCAAACAGCTGACCCTGTCTCCGGACAGTGACGGGAAGCTGAATTATGCCGTGGATGGGGAACTGGCCCAGGCAAAGGCTCTCAGCAGCGGCAGGATCCAGGCCGACGGGGGCTATGTGGTGATGACCGCCAAAAGTGCCCAGGATTTGCTGGGGACTGTGGTGAACAACACCGGTACCATCGAAGCCAAAACCCTGCGGAAAGATGAAAAAGGCCAGATCCTCCTGGATGGGGGCCAAAGCGGCCAGGTGGAAGTGAGCGGTACCCTGGATGCCTCCGGCATGGAAGATGGCCAGAGCGCCGGCAGCATCAAAGTCATCGGCCAGAAGACCATCGTCCATGGCAATACCAGCCTGCTGGCCAAAGGGAACGTGGACGGCGGCAAGATCGAAACCTCCGGCGACGTGCTGAACCTGGGGGATAACCTCAATATCGACGCTAAAGGCGTCAACGGTAAGGCAGGCGAATGGCTGCTAGACCCGCTGGATGTGATCATCGCCGACAGTGATCCTACCACTACCAGCAACTACGATAACGCCGACAAGAAAACTGCCACAGATTCTGACTTTACCAAGGGCAGTGCCTCCATCGGCTACAACGATCCTGCTGCCACCGACGCCAATGCATTTTCCGTGAACAGGGCCGTGACCTGGATCTCCACCGCTATGGTGGAAAACAGGCTGAATGCGGGCACCAATGTGACCATCCAGGCAGCAGCCACCAACGGATCCGCCAATATCATCGTTAAAAATGACATCGATAAGAAGGATGGGGGCGATGCCACGCTGACCCTGGATGCCATGCGGAACATCACCGTCAATGGCAATATCTCCTCCACGTCCAACAAACTGAATGTGGTATTGAATGCGGACAGCAACGGGGATAAGATCGGGGCTGTGATTATCAATGCCAATATCAACACCAATGGGGGAGATTTTACCTCCGCTTCCGGCGGTAAGGTGACATATACCAGTGATTCTGCCAAGACCAAAGGGTATGGCAAAGGGACCCTTGGCGGCAAGGCAGATCCTGCGGGCTATACGGTCGGTACCTATTTTGGCCATGTGGACAGCAGCGGTACAGCAGATGGCACCAAGGATAACCGGCTGATCAAGACCGGCGGCGGAAAAATCACACTCAACGGGGAAATCGCCATCGGCCTTAATGGGGGAACTCTGACCATTGATTCCAGTAATTCAAATGGAGAAAAAGGGGATATTACTGTTACGGGCATCATCAACTCCGGGAACAGCTACGGGGCCTATGTATATGGTACTACTACTTGGGATGAGTTCACAGCTGATAAAGTTAATGATTATCTGACTTCTGATACCGTTCCGGCTTATCATTATCAGGGCGTCAACTATGTAAAGAATTCGGATGGCAGCTACAAAACAACAACGGATGCTGCAGATTTTTCCAATGGTGAGCCGCATTATACTTTTGATAAAGAAACAGATACTCAGAATATTCGCTGGCTGGGGGATGGTAGTTCGACAGCTGTCAGTATAACAAAGGGAAAAGGATATTCTTCTGTAATTATTACTGAAGGGAAAATGTCCACGAAAGAATATTTACGGTATGTGGCTGTTTCCGACCCGGCGGGCTTCTTGAGCAGATATATGACATCCAACCCAACTATTACAGATGGGAGTACTTCCTATGCCTTGACGGTAGGGTCTGTTACAGTTAATGGAGTTTCTAATAATGCCCTAGGCTACAAGGTTGGAAATAAATTTACCGCTTTGACACAGCAGCAGATTCAGAGCCTGGCAGACGATGCACTTACATTAGCGAAGAACAGCACGAATACAACGGCAATGAGTAATGGCAGCACTGCTTATACGAATTTAACCAATGATATTAAGAGGCTCATTGCCAGCAACTGGTTTGTGTCCGAAACATTGGCTAAGTACGACCCGAAAACGAAGACTTATAATAATGGCAAAACGGCTGTAGGAGATTCTTATCTGGCCACCATCACCACCATCCTGGAAAACTCTTTAACCACACCGAACGGGCAGCAGATTCTCTGGGCCGGCGGCCGGGGATCCGGCGTACTGAACAAAACCGGTTCCAACAGCAGCGCTAACGACAAGCTCTATCCTTATTCCTTTTACGGCATGGCCGACGATCCCACCTATCAGGACGGCATGTACTGGGTAACTGGCCCGGAAGGGGAAGCAAATGACGGCAAGGGAACCCAATTCTACAGCAATGCTGGTTCCAACTGGAAGAACGGAATTTATGGGAAAACCGTTTATGGGTATGCCAACTGGGATACCTATAAAGACGGGGGTAAGACCCGTCAACAGCCGGACAACAGTGCGCCCTTCCTGACGGTAGGCTATGGTACCACCGGCAAATGGGACGATGCGGCCATGGGCGGGGGCACCACCGTAGGCTTCGTCAAAGAAACCAACCTGGCCAACTCCAGCCTGAACATCAAAGCCGGTGGTGGCACCGTCAGCCTGGAAGGAGACCTGGGCAAGGCCAAGGCTCTCGATACGGTGAACATTGAAAGCACCGGGGCTGTGACCATCGGGAATAAAACCAATACAGCCACCAACTACAAATATGGCACCATCTATGCGGACCATGGGGTCTACATTTCCGGCGGCACCGTATCGGTGGGCGGCGAGATCCATTCCGGTACCACCGATAAAACGGCTTCTGCCAGCGACATCACCACCCGCAGCGATGGATATCAGAACACCGCCTTCCAGCTGGACAGTGTAACCATCAAGTCCGCCGGTGACCTTACCGTCCACGGCGTGGAATCTAACGGGTATACCGACAGCAATAACACCCTGAACGGCGGCAAGATCAGCCTGACCTCCACCGGGGATACCGGTAAGATTACCCTGGGCGCCGGCGTGGATTACAATGGCAAAGCCACGGAAGGTACTCTGGCGGCAGCCAGCACTGCAGAAGGAGCCGTGGTGGTGGATGCCCAGGGCAGCCAGGGCGCTCTGGTAAACAGCACCACCGGTACAAATGCCATCACCACCGGCGACAAGGGCACCTGGCAGGTCTATGTCAATTCGCCGAGTGACTATGGAACGGTTTTGGGTGATAACCTGAAAAGCGGAACCAATGCCCAGTGGACGGCTAAATCCGATGCCAATACCACGGTGAAGATAAACAGCTCCAACAATAATCTCACGAACTATACCGATACCAGCAGCAACAAGTTCATCTTCCAGGTGACTCCGGTGATCACTATTTCCGGGGGCTATACTTCCAAAACCTATGGGGATACCCTGGCTGAGGAAAAAATGGCAGAGACTTTGACCTCTAAGGCTATCTATAGGGATTCTAAAGGGAGTGATATCGACGTCACCGGTTTCAAAAAAAATTTCGATGAGTCTAACTATCTAGACTATGTGACCAGTTCGAACAGCACCAAGAAAGGTCTCTCTACGGTCAACGTATCCAGCGATGGAACTGCGAAAACGGCTACCCGGACCAACGGGAATGAAAAAGCAGAAGGTTCAGATGCATACAAGACTGCTACCGATGACAAGAGAGCTTACTATGTGATGGATGTGACCTATCAGGATGGTGTCAAGACCCTTAATGGCTATGATAAGGCTGCTAACCCTGGGGAAGTGGAAATTACACGGAAGACTCTGACCATCAGCACCGATGGCACCCAGACCTACGGCAATACTGCAGTGACCAATGGGACGCCTTCCTACGACAAAACCCAGCTGGTGAACGGAGATACGCTGGGCGATATCCAATATACGATTGCCACCGATGGCAGCTATGCGAACAGCAAGGGCAGCAATACCACAGCCCATAAAGGCACCTATGAAAACCAGTATCTGACCACCGGCGCCACAGTAAAAGCCAGCGGCGGCAGCGATGCTTCCGCCAACTATGCGGTCACCGGCAGTGGCACCATCACCGTGAACCCGGCAGACCTCTACCTGACGGTGGGGGATGTGTCCACCACCTATGGGACGGCCTTTGACACGGACAAGTATACCTACACCATTGATACGGCAAAAGGCGGGTTGGTGAACGGGGATACCCAGGATGCTGTTCTGGGAGAAAAGTTCCTGAATTACACCAACATCGGGGATGCCACCGATCCGGTCAAGATTGCCAATGGGGCCCTGACCCAGAACGCCGGGACCTATGCACTCCAGGGGACTGCCAGCAAGGATCTCTCTGACTATACTGTCCATATCACCAATGGAAAATCCACGGTGGAAAAGGCCAAACTGACCCTGACCGTAGGGGACGTGAACACGGTCTACGGGTCCGATTTTGACAAGACTCAGTACACTTATACCATCTCTGGGAACGCCAACGGAGACACGGATGAAACTCTGAAGAACAACCAGATCAGCGTCACTTACACCAACACCGGGGAAAAGCCTGATGCCAATAACGACAAGGTAAAGACCCAGGATGTGGGAGATTGGAAGCTGATCGGGAATTTCACGGTTGCCGGCGATACGGCCAACAACTATGATGTTACCTACGTGGATGGGACATCCACTGTCACCCCAGCAGAGATCCATCTGAAGCTCAACGACGTATCCACCACCTATGGGACGGCTTTCGACAACAGCAAGTACGGCTACGATGCCAGCCAGTTGGTGATGGCCAACGGGGACAGCACGGATGTAGTGACGAAAACCATTGCCAACGGGGATATCACCTACACCAACACCGGGGACGCTACGGATCCGGATAAGATCGCCAAGGGCGCCAAGACCCAGGATGCGGGTACTGGATATCAACTGACCGGGACTACAGAGAAGACCCTGCAGAACTACACCGTTAAGATCGACGGAGCCGATGCTTCCATTGACAAGGCCACCTTGAAACTGAAGGTGGGGGACTACACCGAAGCTTACGGGGCCGCGGACAAAGTGGGAGCGGACCTGAAAAAAACGGAAGTCACCGGGGAACAGAACGGGGACAACCTGGCGGATCTGGTTTCTGAAATCGGTATCCACAACACCTCTGGGGCCCTTTTGAGTGACACCCGGACCAATGATGTGAAGTACAAGACGGACGGCAGCCTGGACAGCTACCGGATCGATACCCAGCTGGATAAAGACACGCTGAAGAACTACAATCTGGAACTGTCCGAAGGGACCATGACCCTGACCCCGGTGGCCATCACCGTGGATAACGAGATGATCCAGACCTACGGTTCGGCGGACCGGTCCTTCAAGGAAATCGCTACGCCGCCTCTGGTGAATGGGGATACCATTTCCACCGCTGGGCTCACCATGACCCCCAAAGCCGGCGGGGCCTATGAAACCAACCGGGCCAGCCGGACTACGGCGGATGCCGGGATCTATAAAAATGACCTGGAATCTGATGGAGGCGGGATCGTCCATGAAAATGGCAGCGATGCCCGGAAGAACTACCTCGTCACCATTACCGGGGATGTGATCGTCAACAAGGCGGACCTGACCGTTACTACCAAAGACGTGACCACGCCTTTTGGAACCGTGAAGTTCACTACATCCGGCGTGCAGGGGCTCACCAACGGGGACGCAAAGAATGTGTCCGACCTGAAGTTCAACTACGGGTCCTACGGGAACGCGTACCTGGACAACAATTCCTATACCAACGCGCCTGGGCGCTATGAGTTTAGCACGGAGACCACCAATCAGTATCTGGATTTCCTGAAGAACTACAACATTCTGGGCGGGGATGCTGCTGTGACCATCACCCCGGTGGACAAACCGGTGAAGCCGGACATCACACCGGAGAAACCCAATCCGGTGCCCGCAGGGAAAGGCGAAGTGGAAGAACCTTCCATGGACGATTTCCGTGGGGAAGAAGAACACCAGGACGGTGGACGGACCTGGTACCGGGAAAAGAAATCCATTCCCTTCTTCAAAGTGCTGGACGGCAAAGTGACCAACTACGGAACCTTTGACGTGGAAAGCATGCCGGAGAAGGTGGAGATCACTCCCAGCGGCATGCGGCTGCCGGAACCGGATCAGCCTAAGACCCAGCACCGGGAATACACCACCACCCTGACCCTGCCGGGCGGGGATGGAAGCTACCGGCTGGTGTACAACGGCGTCTCCTTCAACATCTATGCAGTGGATGCAGCAGCCCGCCAGCTGCTGGAAGTAGGGGACCCGAAGAAAAACAAAGAACTGTCCGAAGCCGCCCTCCACACCGGATTCCAGAAAATGGGCCTGGGGCTGGAAGACCTGAAGGCAGTGTATGTGAGATTCAATTGAATAAGGGTTGCGACCCGCGACCGGGGTGTGGAAATTTTCCACACCCCCTTTTTCTTTCCTCACAATATGGTATAATAATACGATATCTGTACAAAGGAGCGTTACATATGGAATCTTGGCTGCAAGTGAGCATAAAAGTCACCCATGAGGCTGTGGAAGCCGTGGCAGATTTGCTCCGGGAGGTGGGGGCCCGGAACGGGGTGGAAATCGAAGACCCGCTGCTGCTGAACCAGCTGCGGGAAAGCGCCACCTGGGAACTGTGCGACATTCCCCATCAGGAAAATACGGAGGTGGTCACTGTTTCCGCCTACTATCCGGAAAATGACCAGCTCCAGGAAAAACTGGATGCTATCGAACAAGGTCTCCGGACTATCGAAGAACGGATCGGGAAGTTCCGTTTCGGGCCTACCCTGTTCCGGCAGATCAGTGAAAAGGACTGGGCCAACACCTGGAAGCAGTATTTCCACACCACCAAAGTGGGGAAGAAGATCGTGATCAAGCCTTCCTGGGAAACCTATGAGCCCCAGGGGGAGGAAAAGGTCATCGCCCTGGATCCAGGGATGGCCTTCGGCACCGGCACCCATGCCACCACCAGCATGTGCATCCAGCGGCTGGAAGAGCTGGTGACGCCGGACTGTGATGTGTTCGACGTGGGCACCGGCAGCGGCATCCTGGCCATGACAGCAGCGCTCCTGGGAGCCAAAACCATCCATGCGGTGGACATTGACGAAAAGGCCGTGGAAGTGGCCAGGGAGAACATTGCCCAGAACGGGCTCAGCGACCGGATCACCGTGAACCAGGGGAACCTGCTGGACGGTACCGACGGCCAGGCGGACCTGATCATTGCCAACATCATTGCGGACATCATCATCCTGGTGCTGCCGGAAGTGGCGGTGAAGCTGCGTACAAACGGCCGGTTCCTGGCCAGCGGCATCATCGAGGAACGGCTGCCGGATGTGGAGAAAGTGGCCGGGGAAAACGGCTTTACCTTCCTGGATGTGAAACGGAAGGCGGGCTGGTGCGCCGTGACCATGGGAAAGGAAGGCTGACGTGTACCGGTTCTTTGTACCCCGGGATTTCGGGGAAACCATGTCCATCGACGGCCAGGATGCCCACCACATCACCCATGTGCTGCGGATGAAGCTTGGGGAAAAGCTCCAGATCGTCAGCCTGGACCAGGTGGCGGCGGTAATGGAGATCACCGGCTTCGGAGAGAACCGGGTGGACCTGGCCCTGGTGGAAACTTTGGAAAAAAGCCACGAGCCATCTGTCAAAGTGACCTTGATCCAAGGCTTGCCCAAACAGGACAAATTGGAATGGGTGATCCAGAAGGCCATCGAACTGGGAGTCACGGAGATCCGTCCGGTCATCATGGACCATTCCGTGGTGAAGGTGGATCCGGCCAAGGCGGCCAAGAAGCAGGAACGGTGGCAGAAGATCGCCGAAGCGGCGGCCAAGCAGAGCAAGCGGGACATCATTCCCCAGGTGGCCCTGCCGGCCAAATTCCGGGACATCGTGGCCCAGTGCCCGGCGGAACTGAAGATCGTGGCCTATGAAGTGGAAGACACCCGGGGTATCCGGGAGGTGCTGGCGGCTCACAGGGAGGCTCGATCCATCGCCTTTTTGATCGGTCCCGAAGGGGGCATCTCCAAGGACGAATTCGCCCTGACCCAAGAACTGGGCTGGCATTCGGTGAGCCTGGGCCCCCGGATCATGCGGACGGAGACGGCGGCCCTGGCCACCCTGACGGCCATCATGTACGAAACAGGGAATTTGGGAGGATAAGGAAAACACAGCATGAAGAAAATCGCTTTTTATACACTGGGATGCAAGGTGAACCAATCGGACACCGCTTCCATGGAGAAACTCTTCCGGGATGCCGGATTCCAGATCGTGGATTTCGAGGAACCGGCGGACATCTGCCTCATTAATACCTGCGTAGTCACCAACATGGGCCAGAGCAAGAGCCGGAAGATCATCCACCGGGCGGCTCGGCGGGATCCCAAGCCTTTGATCGTGGTCACCGGCTGCTATCCCCAGACTTCGCCGGACGAAGTGGTCCACATCGACGGGGTGGACCTGATCATCGGCAACCAGGACCGGAGCAAGGTGGTGGACCTGGTCCGGGAACGGCTGGGGGAAAGCCCTGACGAAGCCCCCATCAACGCGGTCCACGACCTGCCGGTGGGAAGGGAATTCGAAGAAATGGATGCGGCGGTGGATGCCAGCCGGAACCGGGCCTTCCTGAAGATCCAGGAAGGGTGCGACCAGTACTGCGCCTACTGCATCATTCCCTACGCCCGGGGCCATCTCCGCTCCCGGTCCCTGGAGAACATCCGGGAGGAAGTGGCCAAACTGACGGCGGAGCAGTACAAGGAAATCGTCCTGATCGGCATCCATCTGGGCTGCTATGGCAAGGAAATCCCCGGCGGGCCCCATCTGTCCGATGCGGTGAAGGCGGCCCTTTCAGCAGAACCTCAGGTGCCCCGGCTGCGGCTGGGCAGCTTGGAGAGCGTGGAAGTGGAAGACGCCTTGCTGGATCTGATGGCCCAGGAGCCCCGGCTGTGTGCCCATCTCCATCTGCCCCTTCAGGCGGGCTGCGATAGCACCCTGGCCCGGATGCACCGGCCCTATGACACGGCCAAATTCGCCCAGCTGCTGGCAAAGATCCGGAGCCTGGTACCCAATGTGGCCATTACCACGGACGTGATCGTGGGCTTCCCAGGAGAGACGGAAGAAGACTTCCAGGCGTCCCTGGACTTCATCCGCCAGTGTCGGTTCAGCAAGATCCACATCTTTCCTTATTCCCAGCGGAAGGGGACCCCGGCAGCGGTGATGTCGGACCAGATCTCCAACCAGGAAAAACAGGAACGGGTCCACCGGCTGGAAGAAGTGGACAGGGAAGGGAACCTGGCTTACCGGCAGGAACAGATCGGGCGGGAAAGCACCGTGCTCTGGGAACGCCGGAATCGGAACAACGGCCTGTGGGAAGGACTGACCCCTGGCTATGTGCGGGTGTATGCGGACAGTCCGGACAACATGAAGGGAAAAATTTCCCAGGTCCGCCTGGAAAATATCTATGAGGACGGGCTGAAGGGTGGTATAATATAAGAGATTTTAGGTACAGGGGGTGAGACTATGACAGACTGCGTATTCTGCAAAATCGTTTCCGGGGAGATTCCCAGCAAACGGGTTTACGAAGACGACAAGGTGATCGTGATCAACGACCTGAATCCGGGGGCACCGGTCCATGTTCTGGTGATTCCCAAGGAACATACAGAGAATATCCTCACTGCTTCCCCTGATATCCTGGTCCATGTGAAGAACGTACTGCCCGAGATCGTCAAGAAACTGGGCATTGCGGAAAAAGGCTTCCGTATCGTGGTGAATACGGGGGTGGAAGGGGGACAGACGGTCCCTCATCTGCATATCCATATTTTAGGCGGCAAGGAATTGGGCTGGCCGCCCTGCTGAGGATTGTGGATTTTCTGTTGACAGATACCATTGATTTAAGGTATAATGACTAGGTGTTAATGTTAAATTACACTTCCCGAAAGAGATCGTGGAGGGAGGGATATAGATGACTGAGATCAGAGTTGGCAAAACCGAATCTTTGGATAGCGCTCTGCGCCGTTTCAAACGGGCTACGCAGAAAGCTGGCGTTCTGTCCGAAGTGAGAAAACGCGAACATTATGAAAAACCCAGCGTAAGACGGAAAAAGAAGTCTGAAGCTGCTAGAAAACGCAAATCCAGATAATCTTCATTGACTTGATTTGGGGGCGTAGAAGATGTCTTTACGAGAGATTCTGCAAACCGATATGAAACAGGCCATGAAAGACCGGGAAAACGGCAAGCTTCGGCTGGCCGTTTTGCGTATGGTATGGGCTGCCATTCGGAATAAAGAAATTGACGAAAAGACAGAGCTGAATGATGATGCTGTATTGGCGGTCATCATGAAGGAAGTCAAACAAAGAGAAGATACCATCAAAGAAGTCAAGGACGCCAATCGGCCGGATGTGGTAGAGAAGAATCAGCAGGAAATCGATGTGCTGAAAAAGTATCTGCCCCAGCAGCTGAGCGATGACGAATTGAAAGCCATCGTGGAAGAGGCGATTGCCAAGACCGGTGCCAAATCCATGAAGGATATGGGCAAGGTCATGGGGACCGTGATGGCCCGGACCAAAGGCCAGGCAAGCGGCCAGCGGGTCAATGCTATGGTGAAATCTCTGTTGGGCTGAAAAATAAAAGGGGGGCTGTTGCATGCGCGACAGCCCCCCCTTTTTCATTCTTTCACTGGGAACAATTTCGTCAGTCCCCAGGTCAGACCGGCGAAGAGGGCCATGACCACGAACACCAGGGGATAGGCGATGACGAGCAGTTCGATGGATGCAGTAACGGAATCCATATTTCTTCAGCCTCCTTTACATGAGCACGGGGATCAGGGCCATGACCAGGCCTCCAGCAACCACACTGGCTACCTGGCCGGCTACATTCACGCCGATGGCCTGCTGGATGATGAAATTGGTGGGATCCTCTTTCAGGGCCATTTTGGCGATGACCCGGCCGGAGATGGGGAAGGCACTGATGCCGCAGGCCCCGATCATGGGGTTGATCTTCTTCTTCAGGAACAGGTTGGCCAGTTTGGCGAACAGGAGACCGCCCACCGTATCGAAGATGAAGGCCACGGCTCCAAGGCACAGGATCTTCAGCACCTGGACTGTCAGGATGTTTTCGGCGGTCATAGTGGCTCCCACGGTGATCCCCAAAAGCAGGGTCACCAGGTTGGTCAGTTCATTCTGGGCGCAGTTGGACAGGCTGTCGCAGCACCCGGACACCTTCAGCAGGTTCCCGAACATCAGGGCACCGATCAGGGGCACGGAGATGGGGGCGATGATCCCGGCAATCAGGGTGACCATGAGAGGGAAGAGGAAGAGGGCCGTCTGGGAGACGGGCTTTTCTTCCTGATAGGGCATCCGGATCAGCCGTTCTTCCTTGGTGGTTAGCAGTTTTACCACCGGAGGCTGGATGATGGGCACCAGGGACATATAGCAGAAGGCGGTGACGGTCAGAGGCGCCAGCATCTCGGTGGCGAATTTCTGGGCTACGAAGATGGTGGTGGGTCCGTCGGCGGCACCGATGATCCCGATGGAGGCCGCTTCGTTGAAGGGGAATCCCGCCAGGGCGGCGCAGAGGGTGGTGGCGAAGATCCCCAGATGGGCAGCGGCCGCGAACAGCATCATGTAGGGAGCCCGGAGCAGGGGGGTAAAGTCACACATGGCGCCGATGCCGATGAAGATCAGTACCGGGAACAATTCGTTGGCGATCCCCATCTGATACAGGACGGTAAGGAAGCCGGGTTCTCCGCCTCCCGTGGGCATCACGGCGAAATGGCCGGGGATGTTGGCCAGGATGCAGCCCACCCCCATAGGGAACAGCAGCACCGGTTCATAGCCTTTGCGGACCCCCAGCCAGATCAGCAGGGCCCCGATGGCCAGCATGACCCAGACGGTCCAGTCACCCATGCCCATGACACCGGCGAATAATTCTTGAAAGACTTTGCTTGCGTTTGACATAGAATCACCTCGTTGTAAAATGTGCCAGGCAGCATACCAAAAAAGAGGACCGGACATTTTTACAATGCCAGGTCCTCATGATCCTTCCTACCCCTGTGCCATCCGCAGGAAGGGATTATCCAATTGGTATGGGTATTATAGCGTATTTTCGGGGGAAGTGCAAGGGGAAGAAGATGTGGTATAATAGAAACCGAATCTAGGAGGCTTTGCCTCTTTATACACAGGGGAGTGACAGGTATGGATTTCAAGGAAGTCATGGAAAATGCCAGGAAGTGTCTGGGAAAATGCAAGGGATGCCCGATCTGCAACGGGGTCGCCTGCCGGAACACCATTCCGGGGCCCGGCGCCAAGGGCGTAGGGGATACGGCCATCCGGAACTATGCCAAATGGCAGGAAGTCCGGGTGGTGATGGATACCCTCTGTGAGAAACGGCCGGTGGATACCTCCATTGAATTGTTCGGCCGCACCTTCAAATACCCAATCTTTGCCGGCCCAGTTGGGGCTGTGGCCATGCACTACAGTGACAAATACAATGATGTGACTTACAATGCAGAACTGGTGCCCGGCTGTGCCGAAGCCGGCATCGCGGCCTTCACCGGGGACGGAATGGATCCTATGGTGATGCAGGGAGCCACGGACGCCATCAAAGCCTGCGGCGGGGTGGGGGTCCCCACGGTGAAGCCCTGGAACGCCCAGATGATCGCGGAAAAGATGGACCTGGTGAAAAAATCCGGGGCCTTTGCCGTGGCCATGGACGTAGATGCGGCCGGGTTGCCCTTCCTGAAGAACTTCGTACCTCCTGCGGGGAGCAAATCTGTGGAAGAGATGAAGGCCATCATCAAAGATGCGGGCCTGCCCTTCATCATCAAAGGGATCATGAGCGTCAAGGGAGCGTTGAAGGCAAGGGAAGCCGGTGCGGCTGCTATCGTGGTGTCCAACCACGGGGGACGGGTGCTGGACCAGAGTCCGGCAACGGCGGAAGTGCTGGAAGAAATCGCCCAGGCGGTGGGCGGTACCCTGAAGATCCTCGTGGATGGAGGCATCCGCAGCGGGGTGGATGTGTTCAAGGCCCTGGCTATGGGCGCTGATGGAGTGCTCATCGCCCGGCCTTTCGTCAATGCGGTGTACGGCGGCGGCCGGGAAGGCGCCAAGCTGCTGGCGGACAAACTGGGAGCGGAACTGGCGGACACCATGGAAATGTGCGGTGCTGCTTCTCTGAAGGAAATCACTCCTGAAATGATTCGGAAATAAGGGAGACCATCTTGAACCAGATCAAACGCTTTTCCCCTTCCCAGCTGATCGCCCTGACTTTCGTGGGGCTGATCCTGGCCGGAACTTTGCTGCTGATGCTGCCTTTTGCCAGTGTGGACGGTTCGTCCCTGTCTTTTGTGGACGCTCTGTTCACCGCCACCTCCGCCTCCTGTGTCACGGGCCTTGTGGTGGTGGATACCGGGACGTATTTTTCTCTGTTCGGCCAGCTGGTGATCATCGCGCTCATCCAGCTGGGAGGCCTGGGCCTGGTGCTGTTTGCGACCCTTTTCTCCGTCATCATGCGGAAACGGATCGACCTCCAGTCCCGGCTGAACATCCAGGCTTCCCTCAACCAGAATGAACTGGATGGGGTGGTGCGGATGAGCCTGCGGATTGCCAAGTACACCGCGGTGATCGAGGGGCTGTTCGGCACCATCCTGGCCATCCGGTTCTATCCCCAGTACGGGCTCCGGGGCATTTATTACGGCTACTGGCACGGGGTCTCCGCCTTCTGCAACGCCGGGTTCGACCTGTTCGGCCATTACCAGAGCCTGACGGCCTTTGTAGGAGATCCGGTGGTGAATCTGAGCATCTGCCTCCTGATCATCCTGGGAGGGCTGGGGTTTGCGGTGATCCGGGATGTGATGGCCCATCGGGATTTTCGGCATCTGAAGCTCCACAGCAAGATCGTGCTGGTGAGTACGGCGGCACTGGTTGTGGGGGGGACAGCGGTCATCGCCCTGCTGGAAAGAGAGAATCCGGGTACCTTAGGCAGCCTCAGCGCCGGAGATGCCTTTTGGGCCAGCTTCATGCAGGCGGTGAGCCCCCGTACTGCCGGGTTCAATACCATCGATATCAACAGCCTGCGGGTGCCCACCATGATTTTCGTCATCCTGCTCATGTTCATCGGTGCCTCTCCCGCATCCACTGGGGGCGGGATCAAGACTACCACCTTTTCCCTGCTGCTGCTGAATATCTGGCAGGTCATTCGGGGCAAAAGCGAATGTGAGATCTTCGGACGGCGGATTACGGACGAAACTATGTTCCAGGCTTTCGCCATTGCCAGCATGTCCCTGTTGTGGGTGGTGTTTGCTACCCTGATCCTTACCTGTCTGGAAGACACCAATTTCCTGGCGGCTGCTTTTGAAGTGGTCTCGGCCTATGCCACGGTGGGACTGTCCACCGGGCTGAGCCAGCATATCTGCACGGGCAGCAAGATCATCCTGATCCTGTCCATGTATGCGGGCCGGGTGGGGTTCATGACCTTTGCCCTGGCCCTGACAGCCCGGAAATCCACAGGCCATATCCATTATCCCAAGGAAAATATCATCATCGGTTAGGAGCTGTCAGTATATCATGAAAGACAAACGGCAATTTATCGTCTGGGGCCTGGGCCGGTTCGGCAGCAGTGTGGCGGAAACCCTCACTGCACTGGGCCACGAGGTCCTGGGCATCGACAACAATGAAGATGTGGTGGAAAACATGGCGGACAAGCTGACCCATGCGGTGGTCTGCGACGTGATCGACGAAAAGACCGTGAACAGCCTGGGCATCCGGAATTTCGACGTGGGGATCGTGGCCATCGGCAATCTGGAACCCAGTCTGCTAGCCACCATGCTGCTGAAGGAAGCCGGGCTGAAGACCATTGTGGCCAAGGCTTCCAATCCCATCCACGGGAAGATGCTGCAGAAGCTGGGGGCCACCAAGATCATCTATCCGGAACGGGATATGGGTCGCCGGGTGGGCCACAATCTGGCCTACACCAATATCCTGGATTTCGTAGAACTGTCCGACAACATCTGCCTCATGGAAGTGAACCTGAATAAAAGCATGGCCGGGAAAAGCCTGGCGGAACTGAATGTGCGGCGGAAATACCAGGTGAACGTGGTGGCGGTGAAGCATAAGGACGGCTCCACAGAAATGACCCTGGAACCCACCAAGCCCCTCCAGGAAGGGGATCTGCTGGTGGTCATCGGCAGCCGGAAAAGCGTGGAAGCCCTGGAGGACGGCATATGATCACAACCCTTACTTCCTTGAAAAATGACCTGGTGAAGCGGGCGGCTTCCCTGAAGATGAAAAAATACCGGCAGAAGGAAGGCTTGTTCCTGCTGGAAGGGAAACGGGCGGTGGAGGAAGCCCTGGCGTCCGGCTGGACGATCCGGAACCTCTTTTTCACCCGGCTGCCGGAAGGCTGGGAGCAGGAGGCGGAAACCAGTTCCTTCCCCTGGTATGAAGTGCCCCTGCCGGTGCTCCAGAAGATCACGGCCACGGAAGATCCCCAAAGTGTGGCGGCCTTGGTGGAAATCCGCCGGGAAGAACTGGCCGCTTATGCCCCGGGGCGGGGGCTGCTGCTGGTGCTGGACCAGATCCGGGACCCGGGGAACCTGGGGACCCTGATCCGTACCGCGGATGCTCTGGGAGCTGCCGGGGTGGTGCTGCTGGAAGATACGGCCGACCTGTACAATCCCAAAGTGGTCCGGTCCACCATGGGATCCCTGTTCCATTTGCCGGTGTTCACGGGCGTCAAGGCCGGAGAACTGGAAGACTGGTGCCGGCAGCATGGATACGCCCTGTGGGCCACGGCCCTGGAAGGGGCAGAAGACGTGACCAAGCTCCGGTGGCCGGAAAAGACGGCCCTGGTACTGGGCAGCGAGGCAGAAGGGGTGTCCCCGGAGATCCTCCAGGCAGCGGACCAGAAGGTGAAGATCCCCATGGCCGGCCAGGCTGAAAGCCTGAACGTGGCCGTGGCCGGGGGAATCGTGATGTTCCAGGCGGCACGGCACTGATTGTCGTCATACGTCAGACGTATGACGGAGCTGTTGCGTAAGCACAGCCCCTTTTCAGGTCTCGGGTCTCGAGTCGTGAGTCTCGGGCCGCTGGATAGAACCTGTCTTTCAGCCAGGTTCTTTTGAAAGTACAGAATCAGAGCCGTGCTGGATATAGGAACGGATATCTTATCGAGAACGGACCAGGTTTTACACGTTCAAAAATTTGCTTGCAAATTTCTCAACCGGCTCGAGACTCGAGACCGAGTCGCTATGCGACTCATGAGACTAGGGGGTATTGCACAGAACGTGCAATACTCCCTTTTCCAGTTGACCTCTCTGTAGAAGAAGTGTATAATAAACAAGAATTTGATACCAACAGGCGATGACAGAGACAGTACGCCGCTGGGCTGGTGCAGCGATCCGGGGAAGGTGGGAGCCCGGGCAGGAGGCCTTGCGGAAGAAGATCACTCTGGAGCCGGTCATCGAAGCAGCAGTAGATGGTCCCGGGTTATGATCGTTATCTCATACAAAGTGGCAGCGCAGCTGTCATGAGGGTGGTACCACGGGTCCTTTGTCCCGTCCCTTTCGGGGGACGGGACTTATTTTTTGGAGGTGTGAAGCAGTGAGCAAAAAAGATGACAAATATGCAGCGACCTTGAATCTTCCGGAAACGGAATTCCCCATGCGGGCAGGGTTGCCCAAACGGGAACCGGATTTCCTGGATTTCTGGTATAAAAACGATATCTATGGAGAAAAACAGAAACTCCATGCCGGCCATAAGAAGTTCGTCCTCCACGACGGGCCTCCCTACGCCAACGGCAAGATCCACATGGGCCATGCCCTGAACAAGGTCCTGAAGGACATCATCATCAAATACAAATACGCCCTGGGATATGATACCCCTTATGTCCCCGGCTGGGATACCCATGGCATGCCCATCGAACATGCCTGCCTGAAGGCCACTGGGGTAGACCGCCACAAGCTATCCCCGGTGGAACTGCGGAAAATGTGCCGGGAATATGCTCTCCAGTGGATCGATACCCAGCGGAAAGACTTCAAACGGCTGGGCGTACTGGGTGACTGGGACCATCCCTATGTGACCCTGGATCCCCATTTCGAAGCGGAACAGATCCGGGTGTTCGGCACCATGGCCAACAAAGGCTACATCTACAAAGGCAAGAAGACCGTCTACTGGTGCCCCCACTGCGAAACGGCCCTGGCGGAAGCGGAAATCGAATACGCCGACCAGAAGACCCCGACTATTTTCGTGAAGATGCCTCTGGTGAAGGAC
The DNA here is from genome assembly GCF_052216985.1 of Acidaminococcus nyctereutis. Lineage (NCBI taxonomy): Bacteria > Bacillati > Bacillota > Negativicutes > Acidaminococcales > Acidaminococcaceae > Acidaminococcus > Acidaminococcus nyctereutis. Next base: position 65,059 of record NZ_JBQOUY010000008.1, on the reverse strand, counting down.
AACGGGCTGACCCCGGAAGCCGCCAAAGGCAAAAAAGCCTATATGGTGATCTGGACCACCACCCCCTGGACCATCCCTGCCAACGTAGCGGTGGCCCTGAACCCGGACTTCGACTATGCCTGGGTGGAATACAACGGGGAAGTGCTGATCATGGCCGCTGACATGGTGGACAAAGTGGCCCAGGAATGCGGCGTGGAATTCGGACCGGTGCTGGGGACCACCAAGGGCCGTGCCTTTGAATATGCAGAATGCGAACATCCCTTCCCGGAATACAACCACCGGAAATCCCTGGTGGTGCTGGCGGACTACGTGGACAAGGAAGCCGGTTCCGGCTGCGTCCATACGGCTCCCGGCCATGGGGACGTGGACTATCTCACCGGTCTGAAATACAAGCTGCCCATCCTGTGCCCGGTGGACCAGAAGGGCTGCTTCACGGAAGAAGCCGGGGAACTATTCCAGGGCAAGTTCGTCTTTGACAGCAACGGCCTGGTGATCAAACACCTGGCGGAACAGAATGCCATCCTGGGCAAAAAGACCATCCATCACCAGTACGCCCACTGCTGGCGCTGCAAGAACCCTATCATCTTCCGGGCTTCTGAGCAGTGGTTCGCTTCCGTGGACGGGTTCCGGGACGAAGCGTTGAAGGCCATTTCCGAAGATGTCCAGTGGATCCCCAGCTGGGGCGAATCCCGGATCCATAATATGGTGGCTGACCGCCATGACTGGTGCATTTCCCGGCAGAGAGTCTGGGGCGTGCCCATCCCCATCTTCTACTGCGAAGACTGCGGAGAACCCTTGATCAATGAAGCCACGGTGGAAAAGATCGCCGATATCTTCGACAAAGAAGGCAGCGATGCCTGGTGGAACCATACGGCGGAAGAACTGCTGCCGGAAGGGACGAAATGCCCCAAATGCGGCGGCACCCATTTCCGGAAGGAAAAGGACATCATGGATGTGTGGTTCGACAGCGGTTCCTCCCATATGGGGGTCTGCAAGCGCCGTCCGGAACTGAGTTGGCCCGCTGACATGTACCTGGAAGGCAGCGATCAGCACAGAGGCTGGTTCCAGAGCTCCCTCCTGACTTCCGTGGCCGTCACCGGCAAGGCTCCCTATCGGAGCGTGCTGACCCACGGCTATGTGCTGGATGGGGAAGGCCGGAAGATGTCCAAATCCCTGGGGAACGTGGTGGTGCCTCAGGAAGTCATCGACCAGTACGGGGCAGATATTGTCCGTCTGTGGGCGGCCTCTTCCGACTACAAGCAGGATGTGCGGATCTCTCCGGTGATCCTGAAGCAGCTGGCGGAAGCTTACCGGAAAGTCCGGAATACCATCCGGTACATCCTGGGGAATACCCACGACTTCGATTATGAAACGGAAAAGGTTCCCTTCGAGGAAATGGAAGAACTGGATCAATGGGCCCTGATGCGCTTCGAATCCCTGAAGAAGGCGGTCACCGAAGCTTATGAGACCTACGATTTCCATGTGCTGTTCCATGCCATCCACGATTTCTGCACTGTGGACATGAGCTCCTTCTACCTGGATATCATCAAAGACCGTCTGTACACCAGCCGGAAGGACAGCAAAGCCCGCCGGTCCGCCCAGACGGCCATGACCCAGATCCTCCGGGAACTGGTGGTGATGCTGATGCCTGTGCTGAGCTTCACCATGGAAGAAGTCTACCAGTATATGAACAAACCGGCGGATGCGCCGGAAAGCGTCCAGATGCTGCCTTGGCCCCAGGCCCATCCGGAATATGTGAAGGAAGACCTGAAAGCCAAATGGGATGCCTTCATCGCCATCCGGGGCGAGATCACCAAGGTGCTGGAAGGGGCCCGGCGGGCCAAGACCATCGGCCATTCCCTGGATGCCAAGGTGGAACTGTATGCCACCGGGGATGCCCTGGCGGAACTGAAGGCTGTAGAAAAAGATCTGCCCACCCTTTTGATCGTGTCCCAGGCGGAAGTCCACGAAGGACTCACCGAAGCCGGGGAAGCCACCGGCCGGGACGACCTGAAAGTGGTGGTGGAAGCCGCTGAAGGGGAGAAATGCGAACGGTGCTGGTGCTACAGCAAGACCGTAGGCCAGGATCCCAAGCATCCCACTCTCTGCGCAAAATGCTGCGAAGCGGTGGAGTGAGGAAGGTGTGTTGCCTGTGACGGGCAACACGCCGGTCTCGGGACTCGAGACCCGAGACCCCGTAAAAGGGATTGTCATCTTGACAATCCCTTTCCTTCCGATTACAATATACGTAACGGAGGTATAGTACCATGGAACATCTGAAGACAGTGCGGGATAAAGAATGTAAGGATTATCAGGATCTGATCACCCGGCTGAACCGGATCGAAGGCCAGGTGCGGGGAGTGAAAAAAATGCTGGAAGAGGACCGGTACTGTGTGGATATCCTGACCCAGGTCAGCGCCATCACCAACGGTCTCAATGCCTTCAATAAAAAGCTCCTGGCCAACCACATCAAATCCTGTGTGGTGAACGATATCCGGGCCGGAGATGATTCTGTAGTGGACGAGCTGTGCGAAACCCTGCAGAAACTGATGAAATGAAAAAATGGCCGATTGCCTGTGTAAACTGAAGGAGGAAAAAACAATGGAAAAAGAACTGAAAGTCAACGGAATGATGTGTGTCAACTGCCAGAAACATGTCCATGATGCCCTGGCCGCCATGGCCGGCGTTTCTGCTGTGGACGTAAACCTGGAAAAAGGTACCGCCAAAGTGACGGCGGACCGGGATATTCCCCAGGACGAATTCAAGAAGGTCATCGAAGACGCAGGGTACGAGCTGGCGTAAAAATGGTCAGGGGCAGCGAAGCTGCGGGTCGCGGGTCGCGACCGGGGGTGTGGATTCTTTCACACCCCCTTTTTCTCTTGCGCCCGAAAACCACTCATGATATAATGACTCCTGTTAGATTCTCTTTTTGCAACTCTGCAAGTTTGCACACAGAAAGGATGATTTTACGTGAAAAAGCAAGTTATGGCACTGGTTATGGCATTGCTGGTGTGTGTGGGATACTCCGGCGCTCTGGTACCGGCTACGGCCTATGCGGCTGACACCATCGGTTATGTAGATTTAAATACGGTATTCTCCCACCATCCTGATTTTGCTTCTGCCCGGGCTGCCATGAGCCTGGAACAGCAGAAAGCCCAGAAGGAATTCCAAGAAAAGGCCCCCAGCCTGGATGATAACGGCAAACGGGCCCTGGACAATACCCTGACGGAACGGATCGCCAAGAGAGAACAGGACCTGTTCGATCCCATCCGGAAGAAGATCCTGGATACCGTCCACAAAGTAGCCAAGGAAAAGGGCATCAATACGGTGCTTAGCGCCGGTGCCGTAGTTGATGGTGGCGTGGATATCACCAACGATGTACTGAAGGCTGTCGGAGCGAAATAAATCAGACACAAAAAGGGCTGTTGCGTAGGCAACAGCCCCTTTTTTAGAAAGGAAGATAGCATGAAAAACGATGAAAGCCGCAATCTGGGAGGGCTGGCCTTCCTGCCCCTTCTGGTTTTCCTGGGACTGTATATTGGCTGCGGTCTCTGTTTCACTCTCCTGGGGTTCCCCAAACCTTTCAGCTTCCTGCCCCGGCACGTGGCACTCCTGGCCGGGACCCTGGTGGCGTTTTATCTCTGGAGGAAAGGTCCCATTGATGAAAAATTAAAGGTTTACTGTACCGGCATGGGGGATCCCGGGGTCATGATGATCGTGCTGATCTACCTCCTGGCCGGAGGCTTCCAGGGAGCCGCTGCTGCCATCGGAGGCAAGAGTTCCGTGGTAAATTTCTGTCTTCAGTTTATCCCGCCTTCTTTCCTGATCCCTGGGGTGTTCCTGATCTGCTGCTTCATCTCCACGGCCATCGGCACCAGCATGGGGACCATCGCCGCCATGGCTCCAGTGGCCATCGGTGTGGCCCAGGGGGCCGGCCTCAACGCAGCAGCGGTGTGCGCCGCGGTGATCTGCGGGTCTTATTTCGGAGATAACCTGTCCATGATCTCTGATACCACCATTGCGGCGGCAGAAGGGTGCGGATCGAAAATGCGGGACAAGTTCCGGATGAACTTCGCCATTGCCCTGCCGGCAGCCCTGGTGAGCCTGGTGCTGTTCTATCTGGTCAGCGGCCAGGTCCAAGGAGGCATCCAGGTGGGGGATTACAATATCTTGCAGGTTCTGCCCTATGTGGTGGTCCTGGTCTTGGCCCTTCTGGGGATCAATGTGGCCCTGGTGCTGTTCGGCGGCATCCTTTTGACCGGAGTCATCGGCCTTTCCCAGGGAACGGTGGATATATTCACCTGGTCCAAAGGGCTGGGAGATGGGATGGCGGACATGTTCTCCATCAGCATGGTGGCCATCCTGGTCTCTGGGATCATCGGCTTGGTCCGGTATTACGGGGGTGTGGAATGGCTGGTGGCCAAGATCACCGGCTGGATCCATGGCCGGAAGGGAGCTGAATACGGCATCGGTCTCCTTTCCGGGATCCTTTCGGCCGCCATGGTGAACAACACCATCGCCATCATCGTCACCTGTCCCATCGCTAAGGTCATCGGGAAGAAATACGAGATCGCTCCCAAACGGCTGGCCAGCCTGGTGGATATCTTCGCCTGCAGCTTCCTGTGCGTCATGCCCCATGACGGAGGGATGCTGATCGTCACCCAGCTGGCAGGCACCTCGCCTCTGGAAGTGATGAAATACTGCTACTATATCTACGCTCTCCTCATCGCTGCCTGCGTGACCATCCAGCTGGGGACCCATGAGAACAAGTAAAGGAAGTCAGGAGGGGCTGTTTGCATAGGCAACAGCCCCTCTTGACTTTTTTAACTGTATTTGCTAAAATTACAGTAATTAAAGATCCACTGTTTTCAATAGATTAAAGGAGGTCGTATTCATGGAATTCTTACATATCACCAAAGACAATTTCGATAAAGAGGTGCTCCAGAGCAGCAAACCCATGGTGGTAGGCTTTTCCGCTCCTTGGTGCGGGTACTGCAAACGGCTGAAACCGGCCCTGGGCCAGCTGGCTATGGAAATCGCCGACAAGGTGTCTTTCGGCGGCGTGAACATCGATGAAGAACGGGAACTGGCAGAACAGTACAAGATCGAGACCATCCCCAGCCTGATGCTGGTGAAAGACGGCCAGTGCAGCGAACTGCTGGTGAACCCGCCTTCCAAAGCAGCGGTGAAGACCTGGCTCCAGGAGAAAGGCGTATTATGAGCAAAGTCTATGACATCCTGATCGTGGGCGGCGGCCCCGCTGGCTATACCGCCGCCCTCTACGGGGCCCGGAGCGGTTTCTCTACCGCAGTGCTGGAAAAGCTGTCCCCGGGAGGACAGATGGCTACCACCAGCGATGTGGAAAACTATCCTGGCTTCCCTGGTGTGATAGATGGGTTCGAACTGGGAGAACGGATGCAGGAAGGTGCAGAGAAGGCCGGAGCGGAAACGGTCTTTGCGGAAGTCACCAAACTGGATCTCTTAGCGGACCCCAAAGTGGTGGAAACTTCAGAAGGGACCTTCCTGGGCCGGACGGTGATCTTGGCTACGGGGGCCCATCCTCGGAAACTGGGGATCCCCCAGGAGGAGGCTCTGGTGAACCGGGGCGTGGCCTATTGCGCCACCTGTGACGGCAACTTCTACAAAGACAAAGTGGTGGTGGTCAACGGCGGGGGCAATACGGCTGTGGGCGATGCCCTGTACCTGGCCAAACTGGCCAGCAAGGTCTATCTGGTCCACCGGCGGGATACCCTGCGGGCTACGCCCATTTATCTCCAGAGGCTGAAGGACGCCGGGGTGGAGATCATCTGGAATAGTGTAGTTTCCGGGCTCCAGGCAGACAAGAAACTGACCGGGGTGGAGCTGACGGATGTGAAGACCGGAGAGAAACGGGTGCTGCCGGCGGATGGCCTGTTCGTAGCCATCGGACAGCTGCCGGAAAGCAGCCTGGCGGCCGGACAGGTGGCCACCGACAAGGCCGGCTATATCCTGGCAGGGGAAGACACCAAAACCTCCGTACCCGGTGTGTTCGCCGTAGGGGATGTGCGGACCAAGGCCGTGCGTCAGATCGTCACCGCTGCTGCCGACGGAGCGGTAGCCGTCCATTTTGCCGAGGAATATCTCAACGAAAAATAAAAGGAAGGGGAAAAGCAGGCTGGCAGAGACCGGCCTGCTTTGCGAGCAAGTATGAAAAGTGATTTTATTGTGGCTGTCCATGCGTTAGTCTATTTGTCCCATCGGGGGTGTCTGGCTTCCAGCGAAGAATTGGCGGAAAACATCTGCACCAATCCGGCAAGGGTCCGGAAAATCATGGGAAAATTGAAGAAAATGGGCATCATCACCACCCGGGAAGGCCATGTGGGAGGATACTGTCCTTGTGAAGGGCTGGAAAAAGTCACCTTGTACGAGATCGCCCAAGGAATGGGAACCGTCTTCGTGGATACCAAGTGGCGCAGCGGGAACGAAGAGAACAACTGCTTCATCAGCAGTGGCATGTCCGCCGTGTTCGATGCCCTGTACCGGGATCTGGACCGGCTGTGTATGGACCATCTGAAGGGAATCACCCTGGGGGATGTGACCCAGGATATCGTGGAAACCCAGCGCAGCAGCATGAGAGAATGCCATGGGGCTATCAGCGGGGACTGTCCTGCTTGGCAGAAGGCCCAGGAGGGACAGGTAACCTGCCTGGAAAAATGACTGTTGCATCATCCGTTCTGTCCAAAGTATGCTATAATACCTGTATTCACAAATTTCTTATGGGGTGATTCTATGAAAAAATTCGGAGCATTGTTTGCAGCAGCTGTACTGGCTTTTAGCCTCCATGCCACACCGGCCTGGGCGGACCAGCCCTTGGACACCATCCAGATCACCGGGACAGCCAGCCGTACGGTGGAGCCGGACATGGCCACGGTGAACTTTGCCTATGAGAAACAGGGAGCGACCCTGGAAGAAGTCCGGGAAGCTGGGGCTCAGGCCAGCCAAAAATTCGTGCGTACCATGGTGGCCCAGGGCATTGCCCGGGACGATATCGCCACTACAGGATACAATGTGTCTCCTCGATATACCTATCAGAAGAACGGGGGACAGAAACTTGTGGGCTATCAGGTGACCGCAGACTGGAGCGTGAAGGTCAGGAACCTGGATGCTCTGGGGACGGTGATCGACAAGGGTCTGGAAAGTGCCAACCGGATGGACAATGTGCGGTTCGGGCTCCAGGATGAAAACCTGATCAAACGGCAGCTGCTGGGGCAGGCTGTGGAAAATGCCAAATATACGGCCCAGGCAGTGGCCAATGCCGGCGGACGGGGACTGGGCGTACTGCGCCAGGCCAGCATCCCCACCACGTCCGTGGTGGAAGCCCAGCCCCTCCTGATGGCTCGGATGGAAAAATTGGAGGTGGCCAATGATGCAGCCACTCCTACCCAACTGGCTCCCAAAGCCTTGACAGTGACGGTACGGGTGAATACGCTGTTTGCCCTGACCCTGGAGTAAGGATATGGCAGGACAGAAAAAGGAACCGGCTTTTCTCCTGGGGGAAAAGCCGGTTTTACTGCAAGGAGCCATGGAATTGGAAGTGGCGGTGCTCCGGGAGGCTCTGACTGACTGCCGCAGCTTCCAGTATAGTGCCTTTCCCTTCTGGGAAGGCAAACTGGGGGACCAGCCGGTGATCCTGAGCCGGACGGGCATCGGCACGGCAGCGGCGGCAGCGGCCACTGCCGTGGGATGTACCATGTTCCAGCCTGCCCTGGTGCTGAACCAGGGGACGGCAGGGGGTTATCCGGAAGGGGTATGGCCCTTCGATCTGGTGATCGGAGAACGGTGGTACAACAGCAATGCCTTGTTCCAGAGCCGGTATGGCCAGGAGTATGCCCTGGACCTGGAGGCTTTGGAAGGGGAAAGCAAAGAAAGCGGATTCACCGGGGAAAAGCCTTTTTGGCACTGGTGCGATCAGGATGCCCTGGAGTGGCTGGACCGGGAAGGGATCCGCTGGCACCGGGGCCGGGCCCTGGTAGGGGGCATTGCTTCCGGAGACCGGTGGAACGCCTGTCCGGACACCATCCGGCAGCTGGAACAGGCCACCGGTGCCCTGTGCGAAGAAATGGAAACCGCCGCTGCCGGGGAGACGGCCGGCCGGTTCGGGATCCCCTTCGGAGCCGTCCGGGTGATCTCCAACAACAACCGGACCGGGGAGCCTTTCGACCCGGAAACGGCCAGAGCATTGCAGGAGTGGATTGTGGGGATGATGGAGTAGGAGGTGTCGTAACGTGCAACACCCCGGTCTCGAGTCTCGGGTCTCGGGTCTCGAGCCGAATGAGAAATTTGCAGGCAAATTTTTGAATGAGTAAACCCAGGTCTGCCATCCATGAAATAACCGTTGTTCTATCTAGCACGGTTCTGATTCTGGACCTTTAAAAGGACCTGGCCGCAGGACGGGTCCTTTCCAACGGCCCGCGACTCATGGCCCGCGACCTGTGACAAAAAAAGGCGCTGTGAAAAAATCATCCCCAGCGCCTTTATTTCGCTAGCGTCAGCTGGCTTCCATCGGCTAGTGACTAGAGACTAGTGACTAGTGACGGGGTGTGAAAAAGTATTTTTTCACACCCCCTTTTTTCTATTCCTTATTCCCCGAACTTCTTTCCGGTGAGCATTTCGTAGGCTTCTTTGTATTTGGCGATGGTCTTGTCGATCACGTCCTGGGGCAGCAGGTAGTCGCTGTCCGGGTTGGCTTTCAGCCAGTCACGGACGAACTGTTTGTCGTAGGACGGCTGGCTCTTGCCGGCTTCATACCCTGCCAGGGGCCAGAACCGGGAGCTGTCCGGAGTAAGCATTTCGTCGCCCAGGACCACTTCGCCTTTTTCGTTCAGGCCGAATTCGAATTTGGTATCCGCGATGATGATGCCTCTTTCATAGGCATAATCGGCGCATTTTTTATAGAGGGCGATGGTGGCGTCCTTGATGGCCTTGGTATATTCCGCCCCTTTGCCCGGATAGATCTTTTCCAGGTAGGTGACGCACTGGTCTTCCGTGATGTTTTCATCATGGTCGCCCAGTTCGGCTTTGGTGCTGGGGGTGAAGAGGGGTTCGGGCAGCTTCTGGCATTCTTTCAACCCTTCGGGCATCTGGATACCGCAGACGGTGCCGTTTTCTTTATAGGATTCCCAGCCGCTGCCGGTGATGTAGCCCCGGACGATGCATTCTACCGGGATCATGTCCAGTTTCCGGCATTTCATGCTCTTGCCGGCAAATTCCGGCGTCCGGAAGAATTCAGGCATATCCGCAGGATCCACACTGATCATGTGGTTGGGGATGATGTCCTTGGTATAGTCGAACCAGAATTTGGACATCTGGGTCAGGATGGCCCCTTTGTCGGTAATGGTGTTTTTCAGAATGTGGTCGAAGGCGGAGATCCGATCGGACGCCACCATGATCAGGCTGTCGCCCAGATCGTAGATTTCACGGACTTTCCCAGATTTAACGGGTTTATATTCCTGCATGATCCATCCTCCTTGAAAATAGACAGTACGGTTTTGTATCCCTATCATATCACAAGAACGGGGTTTAGTCGAATAATTTTCTCGTTATGGGTGGGAATGTTTGTTTCATATGATACGGAAGGCCCCCTCTACCCGCTGACGCGGGGCCTTTCTCCCTTTCAGGGGGACACACATCTCGTGCATCGGAGACGGAAAATCGTGAAATCCTTGTGGATTCTTTCAGTAACATTGAAGGCAGTGGGATTTTATCGTATAATAAAATGTAAACTCCTGCAGTAAACCAATTCCGGAGTCCCTGAAACAGAAAGGATGTTATCTATGCGTATCGTTATGACCATCGTAGGTGTGGACAAAGTGGGCATCATCGCCAAGGCAAGCACGCTGCTGGCGGAAAACAATGTGAATATCCTGAACATCAACCAGAACATCGATGACGGATTCTTCAACATGGTCCTGATCGGCGACCTGGACAATGCGGCTGTATCTGTGGAAGCCCTGAAAGAAAAGGCCACGGCCCTGGGCAAGGAACTGGGCGTGGAAATCCGCGTACAGAGCGAACAGATCTTTACGGCCATGCACCGGATTTAAGGAGGCCCGTACATGTTCTACGAAATCAAAGATGTACTGGAAACCACCCGGATGATCACCCAGAATAACTTGGATGTGCGCACCATCACCATGGGCATCAGCCTCCGGGACTGCGCGGATCCGGATGTGAAGGTCTGTGCCCGGAAGATCTATGACAAGATCACAGACAAAGCCCGGAACCTGGTGAAGGTGGGCGAACAGCTGGAAGCAGAACTGGGGGTGCCCATCATCCACAAACGGATCTCTGTGACCCCGATCTCTCTGGTGGGAGAAGCCTGCCAGACGGACAGCTACGTGCCCCTGGCCAAAGCCCTGGATGACGCGGCCAAAGCCGTAGGGGTGAACTTCATCGGCGGCTTCAGCGCCCTGGTGGAAAAAGGGTACACCCATGGGGATCGGACCCTGATCCGTTCCATCCCGGAAGTTCTTGCTACCACGGACATCGTATGCTCTTCTGTGGCCATCGGTTCCACCAAGGCCGGCATCAATATGGACGCCGTCCGGGAAATGGGCCAGGTGGTGAAGGAAACCGCCCGTCTCACCGCGGACCAGGATGCCCTGGGCTGTGCCAAACTGGTGATCTTCTGCAACCCGGTCCAGGATAACCCCTTCATGGCCGGGGCCTTCCATGGAGTCACGGAACCAGAGACCGTCATCAATGTAGGGGTATCCGGTCCCGGCGTGGTGAAGCACGCCCTGGAAGCGGTCCGGGGAGAAGATATCGGCGTGGTGGCGGAGACCATCAAGAAGACAGCCTTCAAGATCACCCGGGTAGGCCAGCTGGTGGCCCAGGAAGCGGCCAAACGGCTGGATACCCAGTTCGGGATCATCGACCTGTCCCTGGCGCCCACCCCGGCGGTAGGGGATTCCGTAGCCCATATCCTGGAAGAGATCGGCCTGGAATCCTGTGGCTGCCCGGGCACCACGGCGGCCCTGGCCATGCTGAACGATGCAGTGAAAAAAGGCGGCCTGATGGCCTCCAGCTATGTAGGCGGCCTGAGCGGTGCTTTCATCCCTGTATCGGAAGATGCCGGCATGATCGCGGCTGTGGAAAAGGGTTCCCTGACCATCGAGAAACTGGAAGCCATGACCTGCGTGTGCTCAGTGGGGCTGGATATGATCGCCGTTCCGGGGGATACTACCGCAGAAACCATCTCCGCCGTCATCGCCGACGAAGCGGCTGTGGGCATGATCAACAACAAGACCACCGCGGTGCGGCTGATCCCTGTGCCCGGCAAGAAGGTAGGGGACAAAGTAGAATTCGGCGGTCTCCTGGGCTATGCGCCCATCATCGCCGTCAATCCTTTCAAACCGGATGTGTTCATCCATCGGGGCGGACGGATCCCGGCACCGGTACGGAGCCTGACCAACTGATGCGGAAGAAAGAACGGGTGCAGGCCATCTTGAAGGGCCTGGAGGAAACCTATCGGGGGCAGGGGACGGCCCTCCACTATGGGTCTCCTTTTGAGCTGCTGGTGGCGGTGGTCCTTTCGGCCCAGTGCACCGATGAACGGGTGAACAAGGTGACGGCCCGGCTGTTCCCGGAATTCGATACGCCGGAAAAGCTGGGGGCTCTCACCCAAGAACAGCTGGAAGAAAAAATCCGGGACTGCGGCCTGTTCCGCTCCAAAGCCCGGAATATCCTGGGCCTGTGCCGGAAGCTGGTGGAGGAGTTCCATTCGGAAGTCCCCCAGGACATGAAAAGCCTCCTGAGCCTGCCCGGAGTGGGGCGGAAAACGGCGGATGTGATGCTGAGCGTGGCTTTCGGCCAGCCGGCTATCGCCGTAGATACCCATGTGTTCCGGGTGGCCCATCGGCTGGGGCTTTCCGAAGGGAATGATCCCCTGGCCGTGGAACAGGATCTGATGAAGCTGATTCCCCGGTCCCAGTGGGGAGAGGCCCATCACTGGTTCATCTGGCATGGCCGGAAAATCTGCAAGGCCCGGAAGCCGGACTGCGGGGCCTGCCCGGTAGTGGACTTCTGTTCTTCCCGGATCTTGGGCTGAGGGCCTGTTGATAGCAAACAATGAAGTAAGGTGACAAACAATGCCGAATGTCTATGATGCAATAGAAAGTTTTTACAGTAATGATACCGGCTGGGAATTGGTGCTGCCCCAGGAAGATGTGGAAGCGTACTTCCGCCATCTGGGCTGGCACGGAGTGGATGACCCGGCCATGCAGCATCAGTGGGGACAGCTGGTGATGCTGTGCATCTATATCGAGAACGCAGAAATGACCTTGGAAGAGATGACAGAAGACGACATTGTGGATCTGGTTTCCTGGTGCGGCCGGAATGTGGTGGATTTCCAGGTTTCCTACGCTTCCGTGAAGGATTTCCTGGATACCCTGGGAAGCTTTTTCGTGTTCTTGAAGCAGGAGGGGAAACTGTCCAGTTCCCTGGCTCCCTATCTGGCCCGGGAACAGCTGCTCCGGGACGACGGAACCCTGGCCATCATCGATGAGAGCGGGGTGTATCTCCCTGGAGAAGAAGCCCGGGAAGAGAAGAGCGCCCCTCCCCCGGAAGGCAGGGTGTTCCTGAATGCGGGAGAATCCCTCCGAGGGGTGATGGAAGAGATCCATCAGTTTTTCCAGAAAGATGAATTCAACCTGGATTTTGACCGTTCCGTCACCCTGTATGAAACGGCCCTGGGGACCCTGGACCTGGAAAACGATGGGATGGATGCCTTCTGGCGGGGCTATTGGGATTATTTCCTCTTTGATTACCACCTGATCGAAGGGGACCTGACCCCTCTGGAATATTTCCGGAAGAATGGGCACAGTGCCTATCCCCAGCTGGTGAACGAACTATGCCTGGGGTTCCTGTCCATTTTTACCATCGAGGAGCCCATTGATGAATACCGGTATGTCTGCCGGGATTTCCTGACGGGAGAGCCCTATTACCTGACTTTCCCCCTGGAAGGGGAGACCCCCCTGGAAGACCGGGTCATGATGGGCCATGTGTTCTATAACAGGAGCATGGGGATGAACTATCTCCAGACCTACAGCCTGAAGCCCTTGGCCCGGAAACGGCTGCTGGAAGTGCTGACGGAATGCCGGGACTGGTACGATGTCCAGAAGCCCGGAGCGGACTGGACGGAATTCCTTTCCCGGCAGGCCCTGGTCTGCCGCCAGGTGCTGCGCCTCATGAGCAAGAATCCCGCCGGCTGCCGGTTCCCCTATGAGACCAGGCAGCAGGAATACCAGCCCAGCGTGCTGCCGGAGAACCTCTCTCCGGTGGAGAAGATCATCCAGGAAATCCTGCTGGTCAGCGGACGCAGCGAATACGATATTCGTCTCCTCCGCCATATGTGGGCGGACTTCCAGACCTCGGAGCCCTATACCGGTGCGCTGGAGGCCCAGGTGTGGGCGGCGGCTTTGGTGGAGAATTTCTTGGAGATCAATGAGAAGCGGGCTGCCCAAAAGAAACCTTTCTATCTGGAAACCTTCGGCATTCCCCACCGGGACCTGACCCGGGCCTATATGGAGATCCGGAATCAGCTGAAACTGGAACCATCGGATCCCCGGTACCTGGATGAAATGGGATTCCTGATGCTGTTTTCTCAATTTGTGTAGGAGTAATCTATGATCTGTAAGCATTGTGGACTGGAATATCCGGACGATATGGAAGCCTGCCCGGGCTGCGGCACGCCCAATGAGGACGTGGAAGCCCAGGTGATGAGCGCGGAAGAACGGGATTCCTTTGATGGGGTGACTATTGAAACAGGACAGGAGGGCCCTCGCGATGGGGACTGGAGAGTCTATGATCGGGAAGACCTGCGCCGGGAACAGGAAAAAGCGGCCCGGAAAGCCAAATGGCGAGGCATTTGGGAACTGGTGAAGATGAACGCCCGACTGGTCCTGGTGATGGCAGCCCTGCTCCTGGGCGTCGTGTTCCTGCTGCCCACCCTTCTGGGGTTTGCCCTGGTGGGGCTGGGCGCCATCCTGGTATGGACATTTTTTCGTAATTTTTTCATCAGATGGTAAAAAGAAAATTTTCAGTAAACTGGAGGCTTCCTTTTGCGCTATAATTGGAAGAAGAATCCCGGACACGCTTGAATACTGCGGTTCCGGGTCTTTCTTTTTATATGGACTGCACAAAAACTGCACGGGAAATGATTAAAAAAATTATTGCCCCATGAAGCGGGCGAATTGTTCTGCTACTTGCTTTCTCCGTCCTTTGGTGACGTGCAAGTAAATCCTCCGGGTCACGCCGTCGGCGGTATGGCCTAGCCGGTCGACTATCTCTTCTAAGCTGACTCCGGCTTCTGCTAGCAGGCTGGCATGGGTGTGGCGGAAAGAATGGGGATGGATGAACGGAAGGTCTGGGCAGAGCTTCAGCACGGCCTTGATATGCTCCCGCCAGTACGAACGATTTGTGGCTCGTCCTGGATCTGTAGGTGTGGTAAAAACGTAATTCTCCGGCTTGTGCCAGTGGCTCCCGGCGGCTAACCTGGCTCCGGCTTGCTCCCGCTTGTGCGATTTTAAAGCAGATAGAACTACGGCAGGAACGTCCAGGACGCGATTAGAACGGCGGGTCTTCGGCGTGGTCAATTTATATTTCCCTGCTGAATAGAACAAGGTCTTATTGACTGTAATCTGTCCGGCTGAGAAGTCAACGTCTTCCCATGTCAAGGCCATTGCTTCCCCGATTCTCAATCCGGTGTAGGCCAACAAAAGGAACATTGTGTAATCCTGCTCCGGGCGGGATGCTTTCGTGGCTTCTAAAAACTCTTCCAGCTGTTCCCGGTCTAAATAGGTCGGTAGCTTTACCCCTATGCTGTCGGGAGCTTTTGGAAGTCTTGCGAACTCCGTAGGATCTTTTGCTATGATTTCATACCGCCTAGCGTCCTTAAATATCATCTGTGCGCTGTTGTGGATGAGCCTAAGAGTAGATATAGCATAGTGCTTTGAAAGCTCGTTTATGGCGCTCTGATACGTTCGTAGGTCAATCTTCTGGATAGGGACCTTGCCGAACTGAGATAGCAAGGCGTTCACATCCGGGATCCGAGCCTTGTATGTTGATTCTTTAACCGTCAACCTATATCGCTCCATCCACTCCCGGCTGAACTGTTCGAACGTCAACGGGCTGTCCATGACATACGTTTGCCGTTGTATCTGCGTCTGCAATTCCCGGGCGGCGGCTTCTGCGTCTTTCTTTCTCTGGAAGCCCTGGCGGGACTTCTGACGGCGTTTTCCAGTCCGGGGGTCCATTCCTATATCAATCCGAAATGCCCACGTTCCAGCGGGCGTTTTGAAGATATACATATTGCCTCCTTGGGTCTAGGTCATAACGGTGGAATGAGGTATAATAATAATGCGGGTGGAATTGTCTCTGACTTATGTCTTTTTGTTCCATAGCACCTCCTTTCTTTACAGGAAAAGTCCTTGACCATGGGAGAAGCGGGCTTTCCAGATAAGCCATATGGCCATATGGCGTTTCGATTTTCACCGCTTCCATTTCTCCTTAGAATCCTCGGCTGGCCAATACCGGAGACTTCTTTTTCAGGCCGCTCGTGAAGGAAAAAAGCTGTGTTCCCGAATGGGAGTAGGCGAAAGCTTAGAAATCACATGCTCCTGGGGCTGGCCTGTTAACTCGTGGTAGGGTGTGGCTAGCGGTCAATGCCAGTGGACTGTAAATCCACCGCCTCCGGCTTCGAAAGGTTCGACTCCTTCCCTTACCACCATCTTTTAATAATACCGCCGGGTACAGCGATGGTGAAATACCAGCACTCCTGAAAAGTGTGGAAATTCGCTCCGGGGTATTCATATGGCCCGGCCGATTATGGCTAGCTAATCGGTTAACGGGTCCCCGGGATAAATATTGGACGCTAGCAGGGTTCGAATCCCTTCCCGGGCGCAATAAATTGGGCTTCCCTTCGGGGAAGCTCTTTTTTTTATGCGTAAAAGGGGCTGGAGTTTCCCAGCCCCTAGTGCTTAGTTATTATTATATCCTCTTTTTCCGGTGTAGGGGTTGGTGTTGCCGTGGTGGCTCCAGTTATTCCCCGTATATCCGTCGGGGTCACTCCTGTGATGTGACTGCACGTATGTACCATCGTGTCTGTAGTACCCGTTCACATACGTATCTGCAAAGCAAATACTAGACAGGGCCATTACTAACAGGGTGGTTAATGCCAAAACCTTTTTCATTCTTATCATCCTTTCCTTGACTGTATACCATATCGTGCAGGTGCACGGTATATCTTTATTTAAGGCCGACACACCTTACATGGCACGTAGCCTTCGTCAATTGCTTATTCTCTTGTTTCAATGTATTCCTTGTTGCTTTCTGACATACGTTGGACATACCTGCATCCGTCCCTATGGAACTTCCCTGTTCGGGTGTTGCCAACATAGGCGAACGCAGTAGAGCAGACTAAAACTAACATGGCGGTTAAAACTAAAATTTTCTTTCTCATAGGATAACCTCCATTCTTACATGAGCCTTTTGCTTTTATATCGGGGGAAGCTTCTTTAGCGTTTTGGCAACTTTTGGGCTGTTAAAATCGTCAAGATCGGAAACGCTGATATCTTGGGAATCGTGTTTTGTAATCCTCCCGGTTATAGCGGCGGACGACGCAGTATCTTGAATAATTGTTTGTGGCTCTATTATACATAACGCCATTAGCCCAACCAGTTTAGCCAGCTTAAAATGGTTTGCTAGCACAACAAAAGCAAGAACGCCCGGCCATGATATTCCAACATCCTTAGCCCTGCGCAATATATAGTTAAATTCTAATAATCTCAATCCGATAATGAGCCAAATAAACATAGAGCTAATTACGTTTCCTGTGCCGTTTTTAATAAGTGAAATTATAAAGCGGTGAACCTGTTCAATGTTAGCATAATAATAAAATGTTCCCAGGAATCCAATGAGCTCAATAACAACTATTCTTTTAGTAAACGCTTTTCTTCCCATAGGTTTAATAGAGTGGTTTCTTATAAGGCTTAACATTTTTCTTCTCCTTTCTATAAAATGTTGAAAAATTTTAAAATATCATACACTAGCAGAATAACTCCGACGGCAAACAATCCCATTGCTATTTTGTTGGGGATATACCCATATTTTCTTGAAAATGCAGACTGAAAATAATAAGGAACCTCTGGGTTATACCCGAACACTACGGTAATGAACATAGCTAGCAGGAATAGGCAATACCACACGGGTGCGAATATTAGAGCAATAAGAGGCAGAACAATGGCCAGAATGGGGGACAGAATTCTTACCTGCTTTACAAGAATACTAGAAATAAAATAATAGGCAATCAGAATTAATAGTTCTCCCCAAGTCATAATTCTCCTCCTTTATAGTTTCCCCCTTAGCTCAACAACCTTCCCGATGATCCTGACGGGGAGTTCTTCAATTTCCTTGTTGCTGTAAAAATGCGGACTATAAACCGCCATGTTATTTGCTATGAGCATAATGCCTTCTTCTGTCTTCTTAACTTTCTTTACTGTAGCTTCTCCACCGTTGATTAATACTATAGCCGTGTCGCCGCTTTCAATATCCTCTTGTTTTCGTACTACTACTATATCCCCTTCACAAATTCGAGGCTCCATGGAAGTGCCCTTTATCCGTAAGGCAAAGTGTTCCCCAGTGGCCGCCATAGCGGGGCTGATTTCTTCCCACCCGATTATATTTTCTACGGCATCTAACGGAATTCCGGCTACCACTGTTCCTAGGACGGGGATTTTTACAGCCTTTACTATGGGCGTTTCCTCCATGCCTAAAAGGTAGGACGGCTTAACGTCAAAAAGGCTTGCTAGTTTTTCGATTAATCCGCGCTTAGGATTAACCACGATTCCATGTTCATATTTATAGATTGCGGCCTTTTGAAGCCCCACATGCTCGGCGACTTCTTCCAGAGTCATGTTGTTCTTGATTCTCAATTCTCTCAGCCTGTCTTTGAATTCCATCGTCAGTTCTCCTTTCTTCTTATTATTGTCTTGATTATATCACGGCTGTTCAAAAAAATAAATAAAAATGTCTTGCAAGGATACGGAAGTTATGCTATGATATAAGTATCTTAAAAAGATACAAAAGGGGGTGATGAGATGAACAAGAATAAATTGCGGGCCGTCATGGTTTTAAATGACGACACTGTCAGAAGCCTGTCTGCTGCTATGGGGATGGCTCGACAGACCTTCTACAGCAAGATGAATGGAGCGTCTGACTTTAAACAATCCGAAATTGGATTCATCCAGAAACGCTATGATTTGACCGCCGAAAATGTAAATGAAATTTTTTTTGATTCTAAAGTGTCCTAAAAAGATACAAAAGGAGCCTAGACAATGAGAGAAATGATTATTTATAAGGGTTCTGCACTCCCGGTGCTTAGCATCGAAGAGGTAACAGAGATGGAAAAGAGACGGTTAAAAATGAAGTGGATTAAAACAACGAAAGATATTCCATGGTGTGGTAAATCCCTGGAAGAACAGACTGTCGTAACTGTAGTCAACGGTATTTTGGACTTGTTAAAAGAAAATCACATCAAACGGAACCAAGTGCAAGAGGTCTTTAGCTCCGTTGATGCGGTTCTTAAGGGAATGGAGATTTAAGGTGGCCGGAGGTGGATTGAATGATTAAAACCGACAATATCCCCAAGGGCACCATAATTTATTTCCATTTTGATAGTGGAGGCTTGGGAAAGGGTAAGGTAATAGGAACTGGAATGGATTGGTTAAAGCGTCCTTCCTACCGGGTCAGGGGAGAGGCCCCATGGCCTATAAGTGGTCAAAGGTTTTTCGTCCCAAAAACTTACGTTGTAGCGAAAGGCTATGTACCACGTTTCGATATGGAATGGGCGTACATAAGAGCAAATTTGTGGGTAAGGCTACAAATGATTTTTTATATCCTTGCCCACCGGACCCTTAGCAAAGAAGGGATATTACGGCCGCTATGGCTGCAATACCTGAAAGAAAACAGCTGATATATGCGATTTGCTTAGCTTTCTGCTCCTTATCCATACGATAACGCCAATCCTCTCCGGCTTCGGTCAGACAGAAAAGGTCGTCATCCCGAAGCATTGGGTATCCTTCCTTACACGGACCCTTGGGATCTTTAAGCACGATAAGGTTGCCGGGCGAATGGTCAGGACCGATACCCGCAAGCACACAGAAGCATTCGTTACAGAAATTTGGAAAAGCGCGCCGCAATTCGGCAAAAGAAACGGTTTCTTTTTCAAAAAGTTTTACGAGACGTTCTTTTTCTTGAACAGTCATTGGTACACACCCCCTATGGGAATTGTACCACATAAAAATTAAAGGAGGAAAAGTAAATGAACGGATTGCAAATATTCACAAAGCAGGTCCCAGTTTTAGACAGCAGAGAAGTAGCTGAGATGGTCGGAATCCAACACAAGAATCTTATTCGCAACATTGACCATTACATTGAAGTTTTGGGCAAGGGCTCAAAATTGAGCTCTTCAAATTTCTTTATCGAGCGCACCTACAATCAGGCTGGCAATGGTAAGGAAGTAAAACGCTACGACATTACCAAACAAGGCTGTGAAATGGTAGCCAACAAGCTGACGGGAGAAAAGGGAATCCTGTTCACCGCTGAATATGTGAAGCGGTTCAACGAGATGGAAAGCCCGGACAGCTACATGATCGAAGACCCTATCCAACGGGCAAAGGCATGGATTAAAGAGCAAGAACGGTATAATACCGCACTTGCTACGGTAAAAAGCCAACGTCAGTTAATTGGCGAATTGAAGCCGAAAGCCGACTACACCGACAAGATTTTATCCAGTAAGGGTACAGTGCCTATCACCGCCATTGCGAAAGACTACGGCATGAGCGGACGGGCAATGAATAAAGTCCTTGCTGATTTAAAAATCATCTACCAGATGGCGGGGCAATGGCTACTGTACAGCAGATACCAGGCGAAAGGCTACACGCATAGCAAGAGTTTCGCCTTCAACCACGCCGACGGCAGGCCGGACGTGAAGATGACGACAGAATGGACGCAAAAGGGACGCTTGTTCCTTTACCAAAAGCTAAAGAAGCATGGGATTCTTCCCATGATTGAGCAGTAAAAGGAGGGTGCTATGGAACTTATTGATATTCACATGAGGCTGACACCTAGTCAGATGTTCGAGCTTTCCGCATTGGTCCAGAAATGGCAGGACCATGAGCGGGATATAGAAATTAAAAAGCCGTGCCCCCAGACGGTGCTAGAGGAGTATAAGCCGAATGCCCCATCTATTGATGAGTTGAGTAATGAGGAAAAAGAAAAACTGTTCTTTGTTGGGGTTGAGGCAATTCGCCACGATAAGCTAATGGACGTTGTGGAGTTTGCGGAAAAACAGCTTCATATGTCACGCCAAAATTGGCGTTACATTTTTAAAAAAAAGACGTCTCTGCGACTTGGCGTATATTTGAGAATTGCTCGTTCTTTAAACACGACTTTTGAAGCACTTGTTGAACGAGGATGGGAGGCAAAGTATGGGAAAGCTTGAAAAGATATGGGTTCTGGCTTGCTTGCCATTTTTATGGGCCTGGCATGAGCATAATACGGCAACTTGCAGGGTAATCTACGTTATGGCAGTTGTTGCCGCTCTCTGTGGAGACAGCGGAAGGGGGATTTAAGTTGTACGTTTTGGAATATAAAACGGCCTTCAAGGGGCCAGAAATCAAAAGGGAGTATAGTTCTCTCGCTGAGGCGATGGCGGCGGCTCGTGATGAGTCTCTGTACAGGGCAACGGTCTGGGAGATGGACGGAGAACACCGGCGTTTAGTGATGAGGCGGTTCAAGGGGGTGTGAATATGGATGCAGTTAAAGTCCTGCATGAACTGGCAGAAGAGTTTGAATCCATGCAAAAACGGCTGGAGAGCCTGGAGGCATGGAGGGAAGTTAATGATATCTACCCAGAAATCCCTGGCGTGATGAGCGCTGGAGATGTGGCTACGGCCTTGGATTGCTCATTGGCAACGGCATACGACATTTTCAAGACCGGACGGTTAAAGACAGTTCGGCACGGGAAAGTAGTCCGCTGTACGAAGGAAGCCTTCATTCAGTGGATGGCAGAAGGGGGAGATGTAAATGGCAGTAATAACTGAACAAGACATTCCTGGGCTGGAAGAAGACCGGAAACTTCTGAAAGAAATTATCGGTTTCCATGAACGGGGGATGGCCATTAAACGACTCCCATCGGGGGAATACGAAGTTGATCCCGAGACGTTCTTTGTAATAGTTCCTGGAGAAGCGGAGAAAGGACCTGAAAACAAACAAGGTCTTGCGTGGTTCAGAAAAAAATGGGATGGCGTGAGGTTTTGTTGCAATTGGTTCGAATAAGGAGGTTGACGTGATTAATTATGTTGAGCACGTAAAATATTACAAACCTCGTTCAGAATGGGATGAGGCAATCGAGGAATATAACCGGAAAGTATATAAAATTTCCGGTTGGGGCGGATTTGATTTTAAGAAGCATATAAAACCAGACCCGGAACTGGATGCCATTCTGGCAGACATTGAACGAGCGTTCTATCCGAATGGGAGGGATAAATGATGGATGAAAGATATACAAAACTATCGGCAGTTCCAGAAGATGCGACAAAACCGATTTCCTTTGGAAAATTAAAGGGAAAGTCTGACATAAATCCACAATGGAGGTATGAAGCCCTTACCGATGTTTTCGGGCTTTGCGGAGAAGGATGGCGGTATGAAGTCACTGATACCAAAATGGTCCCGGTTCAGGCCACGGGGGAGCTGATGGTGTTCGTATTCGTCAACCTGTATGTAAAAGGGAAAGATGGTTGGTCAGCCCCTATCCCTGGAAGCGGCGGTGACTTCCTGATTCAGAAAGATAAAAACGGCCTTCATGGCAACGATGAAGGCTTCAAGATGGCTATTACAGATGCTCTGGGGACGGCGGCCAAGATGGTCGGGGTTGCGGCCTCGGTGTATCGGGGTCAGTACAAAACTAAATATCAGAAAGAGGTAGAAGAAGAACCTACTAAGCCAACGGTTCAATACGCAACTCAAAAGCAACAGAACGAGCTGGAAGTTCTGTGTCAAAAGACCGGATCTGATTTGAAAAAGGTTCTGGCATGGGTACATTGCCAGAACATAAAGGAACTAACCGTTCCGGCATGGCAAAGAGCGGTAGCCGGGTTGAGAATCAAGGAACAAAAGGAGGCGAAAGCATGAAGCCTCACAAGTCAATCTTGGTCCAGCCAGAAGACTGGAATGAATGTTGCGTGTGTGGCGGACGGGCGGAAGCCTGTCACCACATATTCGGCGGGCCGAACAGGAAGATATCCGATAGAGAGGGGTTCACGGTTCCACTCTGCAATCGTTGCCACAACATGAGTGACAACGGGGTTCACTTCAACATGAGCCTGGACCGCTTTATGAAGAGATGGGCACAAAAGAAGTATGAGGAAACTCACACGAGGGAAGAGTTCGTGAAGTTGATAGGGAGGAACTACTTATGAAGTTGATGGAAATAAAAGAGATGATTCCATCCGGGCGGGACACGGCTGATGTAACCATCACGGTGAGAAGCACGGCTGGTTTGGCGGAGTTTTCGGAGGCCGCCGCCAGCTTGAAGAAGGGGAAGGAATGGGAGGTGGAATTCAAGCGGG
This sequence comes from Acidaminococcus nyctereutis, assembly GCF_052216985.1. NCBI lineage: Bacteria > Bacillati > Bacillota > Negativicutes > Acidaminococcales > Acidaminococcaceae > Acidaminococcus > Acidaminococcus nyctereutis. The sequence continues at coordinate 42,392 of NZ_JBQOUY010000008.1, read as the reverse complement.
CACGGATGAAACGTTCCCTTTCAGCCAATGCTTATGCCTGGGTGCTATTGGATAAACTGGCTCAGAAACTGAAGGTGTCCAAAATCGACGTGTACCGGGAGCATATACGGCTATACGGTACATTCCAGATGCTCAGGATGAAGGCGGAAGCGTTTGACCGCTTCCGGGAAATCTGGGAATCTAACGGAATTGGCTACATTGCGGAAGCTTTGAGCGAAGAAAACGGAGAAAAAGAAATTCTGGCCTACCCAGGAACGTCTCAATATAACACGGCGGAAATGGCCAGGTTCATTGACGGACTCGTGACAGAGTGCCGGGAGCAGGGAATCGAAACAATGGAGCCGGAACGGCTGAAATCTTTAGTGGAGGCGTGGGGAAAATGAAGAGAAGAAGCAATAAAAAATACTGGGCAAAGCTGGGGTTCTTAATTCCAGTTCAAAGAAAACATTGGATTCAATTCCGCTTCAACCTGCCTTTTGTACCGGCTGGCTTCCCTGTGCTGAAAGATGGCAGGAATAAGCAGTGGCAAACAGCTCTGGAATTACAGTTCCGTAGCTGGGCAAAAGGAAGCTTGGAAAATATTCTGAGGGTTTTGAACGAAGAAAACTGGGGATTAAAAAATGACGGGCATGAAGTGGATTAAGATTGATACCGGGATTTTCGACGATTCGAAAATCCGGTTGATTGAGAGTATGCCGGAAGGAAATACTCTCGTCGTGATTTGGTTCCGGCTGTTAATTCTAGCCGGTAAAGAATTCACCAACGGTGTTTTCATGATTAATGACAAGATTGCGTGTACTGACGAAATGTTAGCCACGATATTTGGAAAACCCATCGCAACTATCAGGCTGGCTCTTGAAACGTTTCAGAAATTAAACATGGTCGATTTAATCGATGGAGCGTACTCAATACCTAACTGGAATAAATACCAGTCAGCTGATAAATATGAAATCAACCGGGCAAGGGACAGAAAGCGACTTCAAGAATGGAGGAAAAAGCAACAAGATAAAAAAGGAATTCCACAAATTAATACAACTTCTCAAAATGAAACGTTTCATGAAACGTTTCGGAAACGCAATGAAACGGCGACAGAAATAGAAGAAGAAATAGAAATAGAAAAAGAAAAAGAAAAATATAAAGAAAAAGCCGTCGCTGTTAAAACCCCCTTATCACTGATTCGGGAATTTTCCGGGGATAACAAGGAACTCCTTGAATCCCTAAGGGCATGGCTGGATATGCGGAAAAAAATGAAACGTCCGCTAACAGCCAGGGCTACCCAGCAAGCCCTTAAAAAGCTAAACGAGCTGTCTGGCGGGAACCAGGATTCCATGGTGAAAATCGTAGACCAGACTTCCCTGAAAGGATGGCTTACATTCTACCCAGTGAAAGACCAGCCTGGGACATTGGGTGGAGTCCTGGAACATATGGATGAAATAATCCCTGATACACCGGAGGATGATGCGGCAACAACTGCATGGTTGAAGGAGGAGGGAATACTGGATGATTAATAAACAGGCGTTGGCCTTGCTGGCGGGGGCTTTCCCCAACTTCAAAGACCAGCAAGCACAAGCCTACGGGGCTATGCTGAACGATATTCCAGGCCCGATTCAGATGGAGGCTGTGAAGAACGTTGTGAAAACGTGTAAGTTTCTTCCCTCGATTGCAGAAATCAGGGATGAAGCCAAGAAGATTACTTTGGCTGCCGCTGGAAAACAAAGCAATATCCCTGAAAAAGAATGGGAGGTTGTTTATAGGGCAATCGGAACGGTTGGCTATTACAGGATACCGGAATTTACCAATAAAATAACGGCTAAAACGGTAAAAGCTATGAGCTGGCGGTTGCTATGTGGGGCTGACGCCATCATGATGCCAGCTCTGAGAAGCCAATTCATTAAAACGTTTAAAGCCATAAAAGAACAAGAAAAAACAGAAAGGAGAATGGCGCGTTCAATGCAGGATGGGAGGCTGAAAGAACTGGGACAATCGGTACTGAAGAAGCTGGAGATCAAGGAAATCAGATAGGAGGTGGCGGAGATGCGAAAAATCAGATTCCGGGGATTTTGTCCCGACTTGGATCGCTGGCTGTACGGTGACCTGCTCCAGTGCGGTTCCCGTCTCGTGGACCATTACACAAAAATTGTCCCTGTCTTGGCCATTGTTGAGGAGGATGGAACAGCCAAGGAGATAGATCCAAAATCTTTAGGGCAGCTAACCTGGCAGGTGGACTGCAACGGAAAAGAAATCTACGAAGGCGATTTGCTTTACTGCCCGACTAATGGAGCCTGGTATGTAGTCAGGTGGACGCGCGTGGGGTTTTCTGTCCAGGACCCCAAAGCCCCAGGTCCGGTGGTTGTCAATTATGATATTCAGCAGATACTGCATGACTGCAGACTGATTAACTGTGGACCGGAGTACAGAGCGGATGGCGACAAGGAGAGACGAAAATGAAAAGACGAAGAATGTGGAAGGATTGCCGGGGGATAAAGATTTTAGAAAAGAACGTGTTTAAGGTGAGAGAGTTCCGGAAGCTTTGCAAAGCGTCAAAGAAGCTTAAATCAAAACGCTGCCAATGGTTTGTTGCGTGGGGAAACAATCGGTACAGGGCGAAAAGAAAGGCCAGAAAATTGATTAAGAAAAGAACGGGGCAATATGCGTAATGGAGGTGAAACCATGAAGAAAGAAGAACTGCTGAAACTGGAAGCCCTTGATGGGCCAAGGCTGGCAGAAATTGCCCATGAAAAGGTGAAGGGAAAGCCCACGGAACGTGCAATGGTTGCAGAGCAAATCCTTATCGGGAGATGGCCAGTGGGGCTGGGAAAGTTTTGTAGTGCTGACATGAGCCTTGACTACTACGAGAGAATGGGAAGCTCACACTTCCAAAAGAAATTCAAGTGAGGGGGAGAAATTAACAAATGGAACCAATCATTAATCCGTGGGTGTTTTATCTGATCGGTGTGGTTGACAAGCTGAGTAATGGCTTGGGAGTCTTTATGGCGGCGTGTGTTGGCGTTTTCCTGTTTGAGGGAATGGAATATATGGAGTTTGATGTAACGGAAGAAGAGAAAAAACAGTACGTCAAAACCGCCACAGTGGCGGGTGTCTTGTTTTTTGTAGCAGGCATTGTGTTTATCCTGCTCCCAGACAAAACGGTTATTTATCAAATGCTTGCCGCCAGCTATGTAACCCCAGACAACATTGGGGCTGTACAGAACAACGTGGTTGATTTCGTGGGGCAGATTGCTGAACAACTGGCGAAAGTGAATAAATAATCCACAGAGTTATCCACTGTCAAGAATCAGTATAATATTGCGAAATAACGAGAAAGGACAAAATATGCAAAGGTGTGAGAAGATTAATGTACAGTGGCCGGGAAAACCGGCCCCTATCGAAGCCCTGAGTCCAGAATTGAAAATTGCTATGCTACAGCAGGACCTGGATCAGGCGGAGAACCGGCAGGGGAGGATGGAAGGCTGGATGAAGAGAATGCGGGCGGAAATCGCTCGACTAAAAAAAGAGAACGAAGAGAATACTGAGGCCCTTCATTGCATGATGGATGCTCTCAACAACGTGGCATATCTGCGGAGCCGGGTCGCGTGGCTAGAAAGGATTAGAAATGAAAATCTACGTATTAGACGAAAGTAATTACATTCTGGCCCATGAAGATGCGTTAATATTGCGGGATTGGCTGGATGGTCAGGTCGAGAGGCTGGGAAGCTGGCCTATCGATGTGATGGACAACATTTTATACGCTCTAGAAGAAGCGGTGGAGAATGAAGCGGTTAACGCTGACGAGGAGGCGGAAGGATGAACTACGAAACGGGAGATTGTATGCCTGGAGGGTATGACTTGGAACAACAGCAGTCGGATGCTGCTGACATGAATAGAATTATTAACCAAAAGCTAGGCGCACGGGAACGGCTGGAAGTGCTGGCAGAAGAAGCGGCAGAATTGAGTCAAGCGGCGTTGAAGATGATCCGGGCTTATCGAATGGGCGGGGTAGTCAATCCGACACCTTTAACGCCAGAAGAGGCCCTGGAGAACCTATTTGAAGAGATGGCGGATGTTGAGCTTGCGGCTGAAACGTTGGGGTTGTATTACATGAACCGCGGAAAAATCGAAAAAATTAAAGAGGAAAAGCGGAAACGCTGGGCGGAAAGGCTGAAAGGAGCAGAAAGAAATGAATAAGGTAATTTTACTGGGCAGATTGGTACGTGACCCGGAGGTGAAGGCTTCTCAAAATGGGAAAATTTTTGCGCAATTCTGTATTGCGGTTGACCGTCCTTATGTTAAAGGGAAGGATAGGGAAGCAGATTTTATCAACTGTGTTGCGTTTAATAAGGCCGGGGAATTTATCGGCAACTACTTCAATAAGGGACAACGTATTCTAATCGAGGATGGAAATTTACGAGTAACGTCTTTCGAAAAGAACGGAGAAAAAAGATTTACGACAAACGTCGTGGCTAACAAAGTGGCATTTGTCGACAAGGCGGAAAAGAAAGCGGTAAGCACTGAGCCGATGAAAAGCTTTGGAACGGAAGTGGGGTATGATGACGAAATACCCTTTTGAGGAAGGCAAAGGCCCAGATGGGTGGATGTACTACATTAACGAATGGGCGCTAGTGAACGGATATGATTAGAGGTGAAACGGATGGAACGATATTCAACGGTGGGGAAGACGGGAAACGTTGACGACTATATCAACCCGGGGGCAAGCGATGAGCTACCCCCGCCCAGGGAATTGGCGGACGACAAGGAACATATCAGGATGCTGCAAGAAGATATTAAGAGATACGCGTGTCATGATGGTCAGCAACGTGCGCAAATTGCCGTTTTGAGAAAGGAAAACAAGCGACTAAGGATTCTATTAGGAGAGAAGGTAAAAGACGTTGATAAGCCAACTGTGCGCGAGCTACGGGGGTTAAAAAGATGGAGTTGTCCTGAGTTGGCAAGGCAAGCCGGGCTTACGTATGACTGTGTTTACAAGCGGGAAAGGAAGGTGTACGCATGGAAGGAAGAGCAGAAAAAGGCCGTAGCAAAAGCCCTTGGGGTGGCCGTGGAAAGTGTGGACTGGGACGGCTGAAAGAGGACTATTGTTTCATGATACCGGGTCGGCCGACTACAAAAAAGAATTCCGGCAGGTACTGTGGGCCTGGTCGGTTCCGGCCCTCGGCGGCTTATGAAGCGTATGAAGCGGTGGCGGTTCCGGCGCTAAAGATGCAGGCCAGGAAGGCGGGGATCAATAGCCCAATTGATAGCCCATGTAGGTTGACTGTCAGCTACTACATGCCTAACAGGGCGGCATGGCCTGACCTGGTGGGACTGATGCAGGCAACGGCAGACCTTCTGGAAGAGTCTGGAATAATCGAAAATGACCGATTGATCTTGTCCTGGAACGGGACTGACATTGCTGGAATAAGCCAGAACAACCCTCGGTGTGAAATCTGGCTGTTCCCTTGCTGGCTGGAGGGAAAAAACAGGGATAGGTGGGAGCTTGATCCCATGACAAAAAGGAGATTGGAAAATGGATACTACGAAGATTAGACCGGAAGTTCGGGAAAAAATAATAATGGTGTGTGACCTGTATGAGAACGGGCGACAGGACCTATTGAATTTGCTGCGGGTACATGACTTGGGGAAGAGAGGGCCGGAAATCACTTTAGCGCTTGCGTTGGAAAGTATTGACGATGATATGAAAATCCTACAGACGTTAAAAATGGAGTTGAAGGGTGAGCAGGCTATGGGGCATCTGAAGCAGGAATGGGGGATGAAATGATGGAAAACAAGAGAGTTGACTGGACGAAGGTATGTATAGCTTGCCAGCACTACAAAAACGGTTGTGGTGGGCATTGGACTTGGCATTTTGCGGGGTGCGACGGAAAAAATATTCGAGGGTACAAAGAATTTGCTGATGTTGTTTGCGAAATTTTTGACGAACTGAAAGCCTTGTACAAGAAAAAGGCGGAACAGTATGCACAAGGGGACCCGTTAGCAAATTTCCGGGGAGGTGCGGCTCTGCAAGGGCTAAATCCGGAATCTTTGGACGATTGCTTTAAAGTCCTTTTGGGATACGATGATAAGCATATTGCCTTTGTCCATCAATCCGGAAAGCTGGGGCCGAAGGTGGAAGAATCGCTGGGGGACAATGCTGTCTATTCCATCATTGGAATGGCCATGTGTAGAATCAAACGTGGTGAATGGTAATGAAGCTGGATGCGTGGCAGGTGTGGCTGTTGTTCGCTCTGATCATTCTGGGACGGCCTTGGAGCTATGCTGAACTGGTCTTTCTCGGGATCGTCCTGGGGGCGTGTTGGGCTTTAAGGGAGTGGCGAAAATGAAGTTAAGAGTTAATGCTGGATACGTGATGATTGAACGGAGCAAGGTGGATTTCCATGGGCTTCTTCTTCCTTACGATAAGCGAGAAGTGAGCCGGGGAAAGGTGGTAGGGATGGGGACTTGGAGGAATGGAAAGGGGGATAGAATCATCCCTCGTTTCCAGACTGGGGACGTGGTACAGTTCGAACCCTGCGTGGGATATGAATTTAATGACTATCTCTTTATTCCCTATGAGTATATCTACGGAGTTTATGCCGATGATAAAAGATAAAATCTATAAAGCAGTGGAACGTAGGCTGTACACCTACGAGAATCTGCGGCGGGCTGTGATTGATGCACGGGCGGAAATGGACGGGAGAAAGGGGGTAATGGAAGGCGGCGGGGGTCATGCGTTTGTGTCTGATCCAACGGCGGCCCAGGCCATAAAGCATTTTACCCCGCTCCGGGAGGTATTGATCTCCGACGGTAGAGGAAACATAGAAGAGGTGTACAAGCCAGAAAAATGGCTGTATCTCATCGGATCGGTGTATCAGCAAATGGAACCGGATAAGCGGGCGGTTATAAAGGCGAGATACTGGGACAAGAAGCCTACGGTTAATATCTCAATCAATTATCCGGCGGGGCAGAGAACGGTTTACACTTGGTGCAACGAATTTGTGCAGGAACTATCTTTACTGGCGCTGAATGAAGGGCTGGTAAGAATAAAAAAGAACCCTGGGGATTAACCCCAGGGCTTTTTTTAATATTCAAATGCTCCTTTCATTCAGCAATATCTGGGGAGTAGATTTCCGGTTCCTCGTCATATCTTCCATGGTAATCTTCTCCACATTCACCTTCGACGAACGTTTCTTTTTCAGTATATCCGTTTTCGGCTTTCTCCGCTTCCTCTTCAGGGACGGCAACAATGTATGTTGCCCAGTCGGCGTTGTACTCTTCGTCTGGGTGTTTGTCGACATCTAGCCAAAGTTTCAATTGCTCACGGGCTTCTTCTAAGGAATCGAAAGAGAGGGAAGCACCAAACGCTTCAGTCGTCTCCGTTCTCACGATGTACTTCATGATTACAGCTCCTTTCCGTTCATTCAGCATGGAGACTGAAGACTTCTTCGGCCCCATCTTTGACTATGATTAGCAGGGAGTGAACGGCGCCAAAGTCCTTGACCAGCTTCTGCTGTATGGGTTTCATTTCCTGGATCAGGTTCTGAATCCAGACGTCCATTTTCTGTTCAGCTTCCACAGGCACCTCTATGATCTTGTAAGCGTCTTCCTCGCCGTTGTTTTTGTTTACAAAGTTTACAAAACATTTCATAACTGCTCGCTCCTTTCAATAGGTGGCGGGGCTTTGAGCCCCGCCCGGCTTTCAGTCTTCGTTCTCTTCGATGTCTTCCAGGATTTCGCACAGGGTTTCTACTTCCCAGTCGGTAAAGTTGTACTGATACTGGAGGTCTTCCCGGTCATCGGCCCTCCAGCCGGAACCATAAAGGTCCAGGGCCAGTGATTTCAGTTCATCCCGGGTGTGCTCTTCGTAACCTTCCCCGACCGCTTCATCCCTGAGTTTATGGCTCCCGTCTTCCTGCTCTTCCCAGAGAGTCAAACGGCTCTTTTCACAGGGGTTGGCTTTGGTGGTTTTCCAAGCATCGGCAATTTGTTCCCAGGTGCCGACCTCGATGGCTTCCCCTGCACGGCCGACTTTCTCGTACGTTTTTTAAGTGCGTGTGGGGCGAAGCTGATCATAGAGTCAGCCGACGGGACTAGAACGCCTATTAATGTTGATGACGTTCCGAAGCTTGTCTTAGGCAAGCGAAGGGTAGGGACTGGGAGACCGAAAAAGGCTTGAAAAGCTTGTAAAATGCTTGCGTTTGCGGCAAATTTTAGCGGTAATATGAGCTATAATTGTAAATAAGGGAGTTAGGAGTTGTCTTGCGAGACGACTCCTATTTTTTATAGGTGACAAAAGTGGAACTTAAATCTCTAGGATTAAAAGACAACCACATAAAATTTTTAACTCTCCTAGCTGCTGGAGAACAGCCGGAAAACGCCTACAGAAAGGTGTATCCCAAGGCTGGCAAGAATACCGTCAGCACAAATGCAAGCAGGCTGAGACGACGGCTAGTTAAGATGGAAGGCGTGCAGGAATGGCTGGATGCTCATTACGCCAAGAGAGAGCAGGAAAATCCCTTGCTTCTGACCATAGACCAAAGGAAGGAAATCCTTGCAAAAATGATACTGCACGGTAGGCCATCAGAACGTCTCAAGGCTCTCGACATATACAACAAGATGGAATCTGTCTACGAACGCCGGACGAAGGTAGAAGGCGACGTGGCTTTCACATTTGGGTGGGAAGGCGAAAAGGATGGCTAAACACATCACTATCCCTTATGAGCCTAGACCACTGTGGGAGAAGGAAATCCATCCTGGGCTGGAGTCCCATCGTTTTTCCGTCCTCGTTTGTCATCGGCGCTTTGGCAAGACGGTTGGCGTGGTCAATCATTTGATAAAGCAGGCGTTGCGATGCCGCAGGCGGGCCCCCCAGTACGCATATATAGCCCCGTTCCAGAGGCAGGCAATCCTTGTAGCATGGGCTTATATCAAGTACTACACGGCGGTTATCCCTGGCGTAAAAGTTAATAACAGCTCATATTATGTTGAGCTTCCATCGGCTCATCTGGACAGCCCAGGCGCTCGTATCTACGTCATGGGAGCCGACAACCCGGATGCGCTCCGGGGCATGTACCTGGACGGCGTTATCCTGGACGAGTACGGCCAAATAAAAGAAAACCTCTGGGGCGAAATCATCCGTCCGGCTCTAGCTGACCGCAAGGGCTGGGCGGTTTTCGTTGGTACGCCAAAAGGACAAAATGGTTTTTTTCAGAAGTATCAAGAGGCGTTGAACCATAATGATTGGTATCACTGCTTATACAAGGCCAGTGAAACCGGCGTGATTGATAAGGAAGAGCTGGCGTCCATGCGGGATTCTATGAGCGACGTGGAGTACCAGCAGGAAATGGAGTGCGACTTCACGGTAGCTGCTTTTGATGCACTGCTAAGTGGTGATGACGTCCAGAAAGCAGTGGAAAGAGTCTACAACGAAAATCATTTAGGCGGCTCCGTGAAGGTCATGGGGGTTGATATAGCCCGTTTCGGCGGTGATAAAAGCTGTATCGTAATGCGGCGTGGGCTGATGGTCCTTCCACCTGCACGCTTTGCAGGCATGGATACCATGACGCTAGCAGGAACGGTTATCAGCTATATCAATAAATTTAAACCCGATGCTGTATTCATCGATTCCGGCGCAATGGGCGCAGGTGTGATAGACCGTATACGTCAGCTGGGATACTCTGTTATCGAGGTGGCGTTCGGCGGGAAGGCTACGGACGATAACCGATATTTTAACAAAAGAACTGAGATGTACGCCAAATGTGCAGAGTATATCAAGAAAGACGGTGGCGCGATCCCTGACGATGCAGAGATGAGGGAAGAGCTAGCCAACGTCTATTATGGATACGACAACCGAGGCAGGATGAAATTAAAAAGTAAAGATGAAATTAAAGAAGTGCTAGGACGTTCCCCGGACACGGCGGATGCCCTGGCACTTACTTTTGCACAGCCGGTAGCACGGCAGGCCGATTACAACGTGGGAAACCACGCTAGAGTGATGTGTAATACCAGCTATGACATTTTCGGGGGGATATAAAATGTGCGGAAATCCGTTTAAGAAAGTTAGCACTCCAAAGATTGTAACGCAGGAAGTTAAAGCGCCTGAACCTACTCCTACGGCTCCGACGATGACGGAAATCAACGCCCAGGAAGAAGGGACAGCGTTGAGCGAAGAAGTCGCCAGAAACAAGAAGAAGAGAGGATATGCCTCTACACGGACCAGCACGCAGAACACCATTGCAGGAAGCGCGCAGGGCGGGAAAACCACTTTGGGGTAGAGCATGGAAAACGAAATTATGACCATAGCCAGCACGGCTACGGGAGATAAACAGATTAGAAGCGAACCGCCGGACCGCCAGAAGCTCAACCAGAGAATGAAAGCACTAATGAATGAACGGATCCGGTGGGCGGACCGCTGGAAAGAGATCCGAAACTATGAGCTTCCTTTCATCGGCCATTTTGACGATACAGAGGACCGGACGAATCCTGCACGTCGCAGGGATACCAACATCGCTAATGGTACAGCGTGGATGTGCGATCAGGTTTTCGCCGCTGGCGTGCTGTCCGGGCTGACTCCTCCTTCCAGAAAATGGTTTAAATTTACGTTCTCTAACAGCCAGCTGAACGAAAACACAGACGCTTTGAAGATTCTCGATGTCCGGCAGGAAATCGTGGAAAGCGTACTGGCTAAATCCAATTTCTACAACAGTGTTCATTCCGTTTACATGGAATTACCATTCGGGCAATGCCCTTTAGGCGTGTTTATGGACAGGGAAAAGGGCGTCAGATTCGTTCCCATGACCATTGGCACCTACTACCTAGGGACAGATGGGAACGGGCGTGTAAACACCATTGCAAGGCGTTTCCGGCTGTCTCTGCCTCAGCTGATAGATTACTTTGGCCGGGATGCCCTGCCGGAAAACCTGAAAGCTATGGTAGACCGCGGGGAAACCAGATACGAGAAGAAGTTCCTCGTTAATTGGCTCTGTGAACCGAACAACGAGAGCTTGCCGGGGATGATTGACCGGCTGAACATGCCGTTTAAATCTGTCTACTGGCTGGATGGCTCGAATGAGAGGGAATACTTGTATGTAGGCGGTTTTGAATCGTTCCCTTGCCCTGTAGCACGGTACAACGTAACGGGTAATCAAGCTTATGCTACTGGCCCGGGATGGTGGGCCGAGGGCGACAGCAAAGGCTTGCAAGTGCTGAAGAAGGATTACCTTACAGCTATAGAGCTGAGCGTTAAACCGCCTATGCAAGGCTCCGCAGATTTAGCCATGACGGGCGTAAACATGATTCCAGGTGGCTTTACACCTACAAACATGAACAGCGCAATACAGCCACTTTTCAACGTCCAGACTAATCTCAGCTATCTTTCCGACGAAATACAGCGCACTGAGGACCGTATAAAAGAGGCTTACAGCGCAAATCTCTTTATGATGCTGGACAACCTGGGAACACACAACATGACGGCGCAGGAAGTACAGGCGAGACAGTCGGAAAAGCTGTCCCAGCTCGGACCTGTAGTAGAACGGCTGCAGGAAGAGTTCTTAAATCTCATCATCGATAGAGTCTACAACATCCTTGACCGGGAGCACGTGTTCCCGCCTATCCCTGATGAATTTCAGGAACTGTTTGACGCAGAAGTGAAGGTTGAGTATATCAGCCCACTTGCTCAAGCTCAGAAGATGAGCGGGGTTGTTTCCATCGAACAGACCATTGGATTCATCATGCAGATGGCGCAGGCGTGGCCCGAAGCTTTAAAGAGCGTGGATGCCTTAGAAACCGTCAGCAAATATATGGATTACCTGGGGGCACCTGCCCAGATGCGTAAGGATCCGGAACAGATTCAACAGGAAATCCAGGCTGAACAAGAAGCACAGGCCCAGGCCCAGCAAGAGCAACAGGCTATGATGGTAGCCCAGGCCGCACCGAACATCACGCAGGCCGCCAAGAACGCTACTGAGGCCGCCAACGACGGCAACCCGGCCTTGCAGGAATGGATGGGGATGTAAATGAAATATGAAACCGTCCACGACACCAGTAAGGCTTCCTACTGGCACCAGCGATTCTTTCAAGAGGAAATCGCTAGGCTAGACGGGGAAGCCTATAAATATATGCTGAATGATCCTAGAGGAAGATGGTTCCTGATGCGGCTGTTTGACAACACCTACGTGAACGCTACGACTTTCACAGGAAACAGTCAATCCTTCTTCAATGAGGGAAAGCGCTCCGTTGGGATAAATGTCAACAGAAAGATAGTGGAAACTCTAGGAATTGAAGGTATCAAGCTCCGCCAGCAGGCAGAACTGGAATACATTAAAGTTCAGAAGGATGCAGAGCGCATGATTTCTGAGCGGGAAGAAGAGGGATGACATGAGCGAAGAAACCACACCGGTACAGAATGACACCGAACCGGTAGAACCGACGCCAGAAGTTGAAAAACCTGCTGAAAACACTGAACCGACTGGGACGCTGGCCGGTAGTGCTGGGGAACAGAACGAGGAAACTCCGACTACTCCTGAGGCGTATGACTTTACCCAATCCCTGCCGGAAGGGATGGAACTGGACCAGCAAGCGGCAAATGAATTTAGCGATATCGCCAGATCCATGAGCCTTACCAATGAGCAGGCGAACCAGCTTGCTAAGTACGGCATGAGTTATGCGCAGAACATGGCAAAAGCCATTGAACAACAGCAGATTGCAGAACAGCAGGCGTGGGCCGATGAAACCAAGAAAGCTTTAGGCGCAAAATACAACGAGGAAATCAGCTATGTTGGTACAGCTTTGAATAAGCTGGAACCCCTTGTCCCAGGGCTGAGACAAGCCCTCAACATCGGCGGTATCGGCAACAGAATAGAGATTGTGAAAGCACTTGCCCAGGTTGGGCGTATGGTCAGTGAAGATTCCGGCCATGCGGCTACTGATACGAGTGCTGGAGAAGCCTATTCTACTAGATACCCGAACACCAACTTTAACAGCTACAAATGAAAGGAGCATAAATTATGCCTTATGCTGTAACTCTTAACGATATCCAGAAACGACTGGGGGCGAACAACGCCTTCCAGCCTATCATTGAAATCCTGAAACAGTCCAATCCCATCCTGGAAGATATGCCTTTTGCAGAAGGCGACCTGCCCATCGGGAACAAGACTACCATTCGAACCTCCCTGCCGTCTCCGTCTATCAGACGTGCTAACCGTGGTACGGCTCAGACGAAATCTGACGTGAAGCAAGTCATTGATCAGTGCATGTACCTGGAAGACCGCTCTTGTGTTGATACCCTGCTGCTGAAAGGGAAACCCAATCCCGAAGCCTATCGTGCTTCTGAGGATGATGCACACGTAGAAGGGATGGGGCAGTTTGTTGCCAAATGCTTTATCTATGGTGACTTGACCGACCCCGCCTACACTGACACTTTCAATGGATTTTTAGTCCGCTACCCCGTCGAAGATGGCGACAAGGGAACCCGTGGGTATCAGGTAATTTCCGCAGGCACTAAGAACACCAGTGGCCATAACACCTCCGCATTGATTGTTGATTGGGGTGACAGAAAGGTGACTGGGATTTATCCCAAGAACATGACCGCTGGCCTGGATACTAAAGATCTGGGCGAAGGGGATGTGTACGATTCCGATGGGAAACCGTTCCGTGCTGTGCAGACTCTCTACAGATGGCAGGTTGGCCTCGCTGTGCAGAACCTCCGCTCCGTAGCGGCAATCCGTAACATCGACGTAGATGCCCTGTCTAAGTTCACTTCTGCTCAGGCGGCAACCTTCATGAATAAAATCATCTTTGCTAAGAACCGTTTACAGCTTCCTAAATCTCCCACCATGTACGTTTCTGACACCGTTTATTCCTACCTGGAAACCTTCTTGCTGGATAAATCTAACGTACATGTGACTCGTGAGATGAGAGAAAACCAGGCTCCTCTGCTCCGCTTCTCCGGTATTCCGGTTAAGAAGATGGATTGCATGACCGACACCGAAGCAGGGTTTTGAGTGAAAGGGGTATGAAATATGCTTTTTGATAAAGAGAATATGTTCTTTGATGGGGAAGCGGCTTCCGGCTTTGCGTCTGGCAAGGCTTCTCCTGGCATTTATAACCAGGGCGGCGGGGATGCCGTTGCCCCGCTGTATGTAGTAGTACAGTTGGCAGGCGGCTCTGGCAAACTGGATTGCACGGTTCAGACCGCTTCCAAGTCTGACTTTTCCGACGCAACCGACGTGGCTACTTTCTTTGGCAAAACCGGAGATAAGGGTATCGTGACCAAAGCCTTCCTGCCCTATGGGTGTAAAGAGTATATCCGAATTAAACTCTCCGGGACTGCTACGGGGAAGGTAACTGCCGGGCTGACCGACGTTGTACCGATTGAATAACCAAAGGGGAAGGGTAAAACCTTCCCTTTTCTTTTGTATGGGAGCAATTATGAATGAAGTTGATATTTGCAACCTGGCCTTGAATTTTCTGGGTAAAGGCATTATCAAGAGCTTATCTGAGAATACCGAGCTTGCTAGGACCTGTAAACTGCATTATGACCGCTATAGAAGAATCCTCTTAAAAGATTACAGCTGGGAGTTTGCAGAACGCACTATTAAGCTGGAACAGGTAGAGGATTTCGGCGACAACGTGAAGGGCTGGGATTATGTCTACCGCTATCCAGATGACTGCTTGCAAGTGCTGAAAATCTATGACGGTGACGACCACAGGAAGGATGACAAACGGGAAAAGTTCTTTGTCCAGACGGTAGATTATCGGCTGGGAACGAAGGTAATCTGCTGTAACCTGGAAAACGCCTTCATGGATTATGTGTCCAATGAAGAGGACTGCAACTACTTCTCCGAAGAATTTGTAGAAGCGCTGGCGCATTATCTGGCATATGGCATGGCCCAGGCATTAACCGGTAGCGAAGCCAAGGCCCAGACGGAACTACAGTACATGCAGAACGCGTTGTATCAGGCTAAACTCCGCACGGCGCGGGAACGGGAACACGAGCCTTCTTTGCCGCACAAGTACTTTGATGGGAGGTTCTGACGATGAGCCAGAAGGAACAGTATTATGACTTTCAGCCTTCCTTCAACTCTGGAGAAATCTCTCCTGACGTTGCGAACCGTACCGATTTAGACAAATTCCGCTCTGCACTGCTGAAAGCCCGTAATTGCTTTGTTAAGCCTTATGGCGCGGTATATCGCAGACCCGGGACCAGATTTGTAGCCGAGACGAAGTATCCAGGCAAGAAGTGTATCCTGCATGAGTTCGATTATAACGCCACAATATCTTATCTGCTGGAAATCGGTGTGGGCTATATCCGGGTGTACAAGGACAACACCTACATGAACGTGGAAATAGCTACTCCGTTCACCGAGGAAGATTTAGACAACCTCCGCTTTGCTCAATCTGCTGACACGCTCTTCATCGCCTCCGGAACGCATAATGTACAGCTCTTGCAACGGTATACGGATGTTGATTGGAGATTGTCAGAAATGGACCTGTCTTCCCCCTATTTTGACGTTGCAAACGGCAGTGAAGGGCTGAACGGGAACGTACCTGTATACAACCCTAGCATTAAGCTGAACCTAAGGTTTAGCACGCAAGGGAGCTTCATCTTCACGGCTCCGGCAACTGGGACTTATACCATTGTGATAGCCGGGTCAGGCGGGGCAGGTATCTCTGTTTCTCATGGTGGAGATGGATGGGGACAATGGCTTGCAAATGGTGGTTCAGCAGAAATAAAAACAGTTACAATGCGCTTAACCGCTGGAACGGTATACCGCGGGGTCGTAGGATCTAGACCAAATAACTTGTGGTATGAAGGAGACTACAACAGAAATGCTCCGGACGGCGGAACAAGTTCCTTTAATGGTCAATCTGCTAGAGGCGGTGGAGGGGCTAATTATCACACTGATTATCGGGAAGGTGGACCGACAGGATATACAAACAATGGCACTAACTACGGAAGTGGTCCTGCTGGAGGCTCTTTCAAATGGCATGATAAAGGCGTTGTTGACTCTGAAACACAGCCCAAGGGCGGATATGTAAATATCTCTTGCGATATCAAGGGGGATAACAATTATCGTGCAGACGGGTTGTGGCCCAGTGGCGTGACTGGGAATATCACGCTAAATTCTTCTACACGACTGTTCCGGGCTGGCCTAGTTGGTTCTTGCGTTAAGCTCTATCATAATATGCCGTCTCAGACTGTAACAATGGAAAGCACAGGAAGTGCAACGTCTGCAGCTGTGCTTGCGGGGAAATCCTGGAAATGTGTGACGCACGGCAAATGGGGAGGCACAGTTACCCTGGAGGCTTCTACAGACGGCCAGACCTGGAGACAGTACAGAGTTTACACTTCCAAGTATGCGGATAACAACGGGGATTTCAACGCTAGCGAAACAGGTACGGTTGACGAATATACCTATATCCGCGTGAAAACAGCCATTACGGGCGGGACTGTAACCGTTGACCTTACCAGAATGACCTACACCCATGAAGGCTATGCACAGATCACCAAGTATGTAAGTGATACGCAGGCTCAGGCAAAAGTGATTAAGCAGTTCGGTAGTACCGAGAAGACGGCCCTCTATTCTATGTCCTGTTGGTGTCCAGAATATGGCTATCCTAGATGTGTAGGATTCTTTCAGGACCGACTGATTCTGGCGTCTAATAAGCTGTATCCCTACGCGGTGTGGATGAGCCGGACAGGGGACTATTATAATTTCTCCGTTGAGAAAGCTGATGGAAAGGTGACGGATGATTCCGCCATCATGCTTTCCTTAGTGAACCGGAAGGAATACGCTATACAACATATAGTAGCCTTTACGGACCTATTCATCTTTACCGATGGAAACGAATGGATTATTTCAGGCTCTAGCACGGTTACCCCAACGGCCGCAAGCCCCAGGGTACAATCCGCGCGGGGATGTGAAGGAGCAGAACCTATCCTTGTGGGCGGTCGTATCGTCTATATCCAACGGCGGGGAACGTCTGTCAGGGACTTTGCTTATTCCTATGACACGGACAACTATGACGGGGCTGACTTGAGTATCCTCGCTAAACATTTGACCGAGAACCGGCAGATGATAGATGGAGCCTATCAGCAAGACCCCAATTCCATGCTGTACTTCATTACCAGTGATGGCAAAATGAACATGCTGACTTATGTCGCAAACCAGAAAGTATATGCGTGGTCCAGCGTGGATACAGAGGGGAAATATGAATCCGTGGTGAACCTTGTATCCGGGTATCGGGATACCGTCTATGTGGTTGTATCCAGGAATTTGAACGGGCAGACAAAACGGTTCATTGAGTATTTTTCCGACTATCCTGATACAGAGGACTGGATGGAATACGCAATGGTAGACTGTGCTGAACAATGGAGAAACGAGCAGAGAAGCTCTTCTATCACCGGGCTTGACCGTTTTTCCGGAAGCAAAGTCGATGTGCTGGCCGATGGAGAATATTACAAGGACGTTGCGGTAGATGGCAACGGTGGCATTGTCCTTCCCAAGGAAGTATCAAAAGCGACGATCGGGCTAAGGTATACCAGCGAGATCGAAACGCCTAACCTGGAAGTCAACGGGCAGACGGTGCAGGGGAAATACAAAAAAGTCTCTGAAGCCATTCTCCGGATGACCAGGAGCCAGGGCGGGGAAATCGGCAACTCTTCCTCTTTTGTTGACCCTATTGTATATCCCGAAGATGGGCTGTACAGCGGGGATTTAGAAACCGTAGTACCTAACCAGCCTACAGGTGGTTACGAGAAGCTTGGGAGAGTTTATATTAAGCTAGATGAACCGTATCCGTTCGAATTGAGCGGCGTTATAAGGGTGGTGAGCTTTGGTGGTTGATATCAGACCAGTGAGAAGGGAAGATTATGAAAGCATTGCGAAAGAACTTTATGAGAACATTCGTTTTGCGGACCAGCTGGAAATGGTGCAACTTCATCGGAACAGTTGGCAGTATGTGTATGATTCCATGCTGTCCTCTGATATCCTCTATCAGGCCAGGGACAAATCCGGGAAGCTCCTGTGCTTGGCCGGAACAGCCCCTATAGACGGCGATTTATATAGCTGCGTATGGTGCCTAGGGACGAAGGAATTAAGCCGTCACAAGCGGGAATTTGTGGCCTATGGCAAGGTCCTCATGAAGGAATTCCTGGTGCGAAAACACGCATTAAAGAATTATATCTGGAGCGAAAACAAAGAAGCCCTCACATGGATTAAACATATGGGGGCTGAATTTATGAATCCTATCAAGCTAGGGGATGGCGTGTTCATCCCTTTTACCATAAGGGGGTGAAACTATGTGTGGAGTTATAGCAGGACTTACAGCGGCCATGACCGGCTTACAGATGTACGGCCAGCGACAGCAGTATAAAGCACAAGAAGCGGCCTATAATGCCCAGGCGCAGGCGGCGGATGCTAACGCAAAAATCATGGAACAGAATCAGCGTATCAACGATCGTAAAGCGGAAAATATCGCTGATGCTTATGCGTTCCAGCAAAGTAAACTGGATGATAAACGCAGATTAGTACGAGGACAGATTGCCGCGGCACAAGGGGCTTCCGGCTTGACTGGAGTCGGCTCCGGGCTTGATATCCTGGGGGCTTCTAACGAGGCATACTATCAGGACAGCATGAATCTTTTGCAAAACCAACGTAATGATATTTATAGCAATCGCATTGACAATTGGAACCTGGAGAACCAGAAAATAGGCTATATGAACCAGGCTAACGCTTATCGTTCGGCCGCAAACAACGTGGCACAGCAGGGAAGGCTTGGGATGCTGTCTACCCTGGCAGGCGGTGCGCTGTCTATTTATGGGATGAAAGGCTCTAACCAAAACACCAGCTCAACCGGTAGCGGTACATTGTCCGTAGGGAATACCAAACTAAACGGTTATACCGTTACCCCCTGGAACAGCGCAGGACGCTGGGATGAACCGCTGTCTATCGGCAGTTTCGGAAAATGGAAGAATCCTAACCATATCTTCCAGAAAACGAGGTACATTAAATGAAGCTGACCAATTATTCTCCTACGGTACAGCCCAATGTGATTAATGGCAGGGGCAACCCGGTCAGCAATCCTTCTGACGCACGGGCCTGGGGCGCTGATGTTAGTGGTATTAATGCTCTTGGTAATGCGGTCGGTATCGGATTGAAAATGGCCGAAGATGATATGACCGCAGATGTCACTAATGCGATGAACGAATACAACAAGCGTATGGATGATTTGATGTTCAATCAAGACACCGGCCTTGCGTATTTGAAGAATGAGAACGCACGGAACGTTACCCAGCTCTATCAAGAGGGCGAAAAGAAAATCCGGGACGAAGTATTCAAGATGGTTCCGAAGTACAAGAAAGCGCAGGACCTTTTCTTACAGAAGGCCGATGCTTCCACCATTGCCGGCATAGAGGATACCCAGAAACAGGCATACCGGGAGCATCAGAATTATCAAATGGCAGTCACCAATGATGCTATTGAAACGGCTCAGATTGCCATATCTCATAACTACGCTAAAAAAGGATTCATCGGCCAACAACTGAGAAATATGCGGGCGGCAATCTATGCGAACGGACAAGCCTATGGGGCGCAGTGGTGCAAAGATAAATATGAGGAAGTCGCCGGGAAAACGGTTGCTGATGCACTGGCACAGGCAAAAGCAGACGACAACCAAGAGGCGGCGAATGATATTCTCAACGACTATGGGAGCATGGTGAACCCTGCATATATCCGGCAGTTCATCGCCAGCAATAACGCACAGAAAATCCAGAACATGATGATTAGCCAGAAGAAAGAGCTGGCACTCAAATACAGGAATGACCCGGCAGGGCTGAGAAAGGCCATTGCGGAAATGACCATAGATGAACCTTCTACGGGGAACTATGGTTCCATGATTTTGGGCAGTTTTCGTAACTTGATTGGTTCTCCTTTTGATATTCCGGGCGGTACAGGGTGTGTCTACTACTCTTTTAAGGCGGTCAGGGATGCCGGTTTTGATGTGCCAGATATCAAGGACACGGACAATGCAGAATTATGGGCGAAGCAGAAAGACGTAAACCTGTGGCGTGGGCCGGACTACAAGCCACAACCCGGCGATATGGCTATCGTTTCTAACAGCCAATATGCCAACGGCCACGCCGGCATCGTTACAGAAAACGGTGTTATTCAGGCCGGGAACCATGACGGGGCCAGGGATGTATACGAAACTCCCGACACAGACCCGGAAAGCGGGCTGGGCGGCAAAATCTATGGCTATGTTGCCTTCTCTCAGCTGAACGGGGGAGGGGTAGGCCCGGCAAAACAACGGCACTGGACTCCCGCAGAACAGGAACAGCTGTACAAGGCAACCTTGGGTGAAATCTCCCTGATGGACGCACAGGACAGAAAAGCAAAACACGATTCTCTGGACAGTGCGAAACAGCAGATGGCCGATATAGCTTCACAGGGCATCTATGATACACAGACATATCTGGACATCGCAAGGCGGTATGAAGGCGTGAATGGATTAACCATGGCCGATTTGTTGCCCTTAGTAAATTCTTTTGCCAACAGTGGGGCTGGCATTGCCGGGGTAAGCCGCAGAGGCGGTTCCGTGGGGGCTGATGGACTTACGGCGGCACAAAGACGGGAACAGAAAGCAGACTGGGCTAAAAATGTAGCAAGCGGGACCATAACTCAGACACAGGCGGAAAATGCGCTGGTTCTCATGGGTATTCCCAAGGGTAGTTCTACGTGGAATAGCTACATGAAAATTTGGAACCTTGCTTCCACCGGCGACTTGAACATTCCTTCCATGAAACTGAAGTGGCACACCGAAGGCCGTCCGGACGGTGAGTTCAAGTACGCACTTCCCTACATGATGAACTACGTCATCGGCGAACGGCAGAAGGGGAACACAGTTTCCCAGGGTGACGCCTACGCCGCACTGGTGGATGGGGAACAGACCATGGACATTTGGGTCGGCGAAGCAGGGGATGAGAAACGGAAGGTTAAAAAGAACGCTTTCTACAACGCAACCGGCGGCTATTACAGAGATGAAGAAACCGGCATGACATACGCAGAGAACGTGGATGAACCTTTCTACATGAGTGATGCTGAAATTAATGATATTGTAGGGAGCGTTCCGGCAGAAGATGATGATTAATTAAGGGGGTCGCAAAATGCGACTCCCTTTCTATATACCTAGGAGGACAATCAATGCCTTATAGTGTAGAAGAAGCGCTGTCTATCGCAAAGAGCGAAGGCAAGAGCAATAAACTGAATAACGACGTTTTGAAAAGCCGGACTGTGGACCCCGACAACCTTCCGGCGTTCATGAAACCACAGCCAGAACCGAAGTCTATCGGGCAGGCGGTAGAAGAAGCCATTACCACCGCAGTTGGTAATCCTTTCGAAGCCAGGGAAGAAGAAGCAACGTCCCAGGCACGGGAACAGTACAACGCTTACCAGAATGAAGAGATTGCCCAGCCGGTAGGCGTGGGCACTATGCTTGCGTCCGCTCGGCAGTCCATCAATGATACGTTGAACACTCCCGTGTGGAAGTCTTTCGGTGGTGCAGTGCAAGCGGCAGAAGATGCCGCCTCCGCCCGGGCCGCAGATAGCGAAGCAGAATACAGAAAAAGCATTGATGATGTACAGAATCCCATTGCTCCTACTTATGACAACCCTGTAGACACGTTCTTCCATGCTGGCTTGGCGGGAGGACTTGTCGGTGACAGCTATAAAAAGTCCGTAGAAAATACTCTTGCTTTCACTTCTAACTGGGTCCGTGGTACGGAAATCTATAATAACTTCAACTTCCAGTGGGATACCCCAGAAAAGAATAGAATGTCCGAAGAACTGGCACGGGCCTATGGGGTGAACTCCGGTATCTTTTTCGGGGACAGAGATGCCTATATCAAGGGCGCACAGATTTTGGCCCAGTTCAAGATTGACAGCCGGGTGGGGGATGATGTAGACCGGAACGATCCGGAAGCATTTAAAGCATACCTGGCAGAATATTATCCTTCTCTTGCTAACGCTTCCCAGGATGACTTTGAATCCCTGATTAAAAATGCAGAGGATGTAAAGGCGGTCCAGGAAATCATGAAAGTCCCTGGCCTTGTGGCAGAAACCTTTGCCAATTCCAGTGAACGGGCAGATATCTATGGGAAAGCATATCTAGAAGGCCGTACCCTGACCGAAGATGAAATCGCACGGGCTGATCAGCTGACTAAAAGGCTGGAAGAATTGAACAAGATGACCCCGCAGACTACCCTTCATCCTCTTATGGGTATCCTATCTCAAACGGGTATCCAGGTGGCGGGGATGGGTAGTGATGCCGCAGTTGGGGCTGTTGCCGCTGGAATTCTCGGTGGCGGGGCATACATGATGGGCGCTCCGGCTCCGATTGCGAAGAAGATTGGTTCTTATGCTTTCAAGTTCGGCACGATGGCCGGAATGTATCGCAGACAGGTAGGGGAAAAGTATATCGAATATCTGTCCTATCAGAATGAAGATGGGACTAGAACTTTGACTCCCAGAGAAGCTAAAATTGCGGCAACCATTGAAACGGGCATTGAAACCGGTATTGAATTCTGGAACTATGACGCTATCATGTCTACCTTGAGTGGGGCAGATAGGAAGGCCATCCAGGATATTGTTGCGCGGAACAAGGGGAACGCAGAGGCCATTAAAGGCGGTTTGAAAGGGTATCTCGCTACAGCAGTGAAATCCTGGGCGCCTAGGGCGAAAGAAGAAATCCTGGAAGAAGCCTACCAGAGTGCAACAGGGGATATTGTTCATAATGCCATTGTAGCAACCCATCCCCAGACTACGGAAAAGATGGTATCTGTTCCGGAAATTACGGCTAATTCCATGGATGCTATGGCAGATGCGGTTCCCTCCGTTGGCGGTATGATTATCGGCGGGGATATCCTGTCTAACATCAAAGGTGTCCGCTCCCTGGCTAGCATTGCACGGCTTCACAACACCATGACGGAAGAAGCGGTAGATAACGCCTTTACTGGGCAGGTTCTCCGGGATATCCAGGAAAACCAGAAAACCAACAAACTTTTCAAGGAAAACCCAAAAGCCTATATGCAGGTCATTAAGACTGAAATGGGTAATGCGGGGATGCCTAACGTCTATGTAGACGTTGAAATGCTGATGAATGAAAAGGGCGGGGCTGAATTGGTCCAAAAATTGGGACAGCAATCCGGATATTCTCCCTCCGAAATCCAGCAGGTGATTGAATCTAAGGGTGACCTGGAAGTTCCTACGGAAGTCTACTGTCAGACCGCTTTACCGGCCTCCGACAAGATTGTAGATATGACCACCTCTTCCCCCGATATTAACTGTACCGCACGGCAGAAAGACACCATCAAGAGATTCCAGCAGAATGTTAAGGCCCTGGCGGAACAGGACGAACAGGAAGTACAAGAAATCATCCCGACTATTGTCAATGAAAATTTCTCTGACGAGAATGAAAGGAAGCTGGCTTCCGAAATCATTTCCGGCAGTCCTAACGACGTGCAAAACGCCTATAGGAAGGCATTGCGAGGCGCTGAACAGGAATACAAGAACATCCTTAGAGAGGTATGGGAAAGAGAAGAAGCGGCCAGTAAAGAGAACCACGATGGAACTCGGATCGTTGAGGATAAGTACGCCGATGACAACGGGAATGTACGAGTGGTTCATAACCATGGGACGTGGCGTGATAAGTGGTGGACGGACTATTTCGGTATTCAAACCCCTACGGTTGAGAAAAAAGAACAGTTCGCTTATGACATCATGACCGGGGCGGTCGCTGGCGGGCCTAACTCTCTGGCTCGTATCCGTGATATGGCCGCTAATGCTGGGGACATGGATGAAGTAGGCAAGATTGATGCCGAAATGAAGGCCAATAAAGAACGGCTTGATGCTATGGCCAACACCATTGCGACTCTCCGAGGAATGAAGGACAAGATCGCAAAAATCCAGAACGTGGAAACGACTATTACCCGTGGTATGACTCCGGAAGCCTATAGAGTGTATCAGCGTACTACGGACTTGCTAAACCATTCTGTTGGCGTCAACAAAAAGGTTCAGCAGGCCGCACGGTATGACGGCGTTTTGTTCGCTCGTATGTGCCAACGGCTGGCGGAAGAGTGGACTAGACAGGGGAAAAAGACAACGGCGGAAGACGTTGCAAAGGGGCTTAACATAGTCCCGGCTGGCGGCGTGGCCGACGGTAAAACTCTTGCTCAAATGAAAAAAGACCAGCTTACCTATGTGTTAAATAGCCATGGTGATATAGATTTTGGGTATATTCCGCAGGCAGTGGCTGATGATGGAACAATTTTAAAAGGCGCTCCAGTTCGATTACAAATTGGATTCCATCACAAAGGTTCTACTTATGGGGTTGGTTATGCTCATTTGTTACGACATCATGTTCAAAATGTGCACGGGGGAATAGAAGCGGCTATTAAGTATATTCTTTCTAATATTGACTCTATCACTCAAAATAAAAAAAGAGTAGAGATTCGTTCTTATTTGAATGGAACTCCAGTAGCTCTTATATTAAACTTAAACAAAGATAATTCTACTAACGAAGATTTTTATACTGTTGTAACACTTACTCCACAAACTGTATCAAGAATGAATAAGGAAAAACAAAAAGCACTTACCTTTGGGGGGCGGCTAACTCCTCCTCCCGTTTCCAGCCACGGGGCTATTCACACCAGTTCGGGTTTTAATGCTGGACCCAACACCGGATTAAAGCCTAGAAAGGTAAGTGCTTTTGGTACTGTTAGTTTAGCAAATGCAAAAAAACTTGTCAAGAAAAATACTTGGCTGAACCAAACCGCTTGGCACGGTTCTCCGAACAACTTTGACAACTTCATGTTATCTCACATGGGAGAGGGTGAAGGAGCGCAGGTTCACGGCTGGGGCCTGTATTTTGCTAAAAATCGAGATACCGCAGAACGTTATAAGGTATCGACTGGCAACACAGCAAATTTCCTTGTGGGCGGAAAAGAATACTATTCCAACGGCGATTGGATTTATGAAGCAGATGGGACACCCATTGGACATTCTTCCCCTCTGAGTATCCTTGCTCCTTTTATCGACGAGGATAGTACGCAAGAATCCGTGTTAAAAGACGTCGACAAATATATTAAAATGGATAGTGCTCCAGACGCTTCCGAGGGGGAAAAGCAGGAACTGGAGCGGTTGAAAAAAGCTAAAGAGGTTCTAGAGGGCGGCCGGTTCTCTATGAAAAAGCCTTCCGAAAATCACCGTCTGTATGAAGTCAACATTCCCGATGATGACAGCTTACTGGATGAACAAAAGTCTTTTTCTGAACAGCCGGAAAAGGTGAAACGTGGGATTGAACAGGCTTTTAAATCCGTCGATGATAACTTAAAAGAGAACTTGGTGAAACGGGTTCTTGATTACAACGATGAAGGCGACGTGCTGGGCAAAAACTATGTGTTCGATGAATACAAGGCAGAACACCAGAATGAGGACGGAACAGTCAACTACGCTGACTTTTTCAAAGAGCTTGACAAGAAAGATTACGGCGTTGATGGGCAAGCGATTTACGACGGGTTTAGCAGTGTTGGTGCTAATTTCGTAAATGGTTTCAATGATGAGAACGCTAGCAAGCTTTTAAATAAGTACGGCATTAAGGGCATTACTTACGAAGGAAGCAAGGATGGGCGCTGTTTCGTTGTCTTTGACGATAAAGCCATTTCCATCATCGACAAGTACAACCAGCAACAAGCCCAGATTCAAGGACAGACCACAGTTACCGGGGATATGATCTCCTTGTTCGATGCGGCAGACCAGTCCACGTTCATGCACGAATCTGCACACTGGTATTTAATCAATATGCAGAAGCTGGCACTCAATGAGAACGCTTCCCAGCAGTTCGTGGAAGATTTCATGACCTTGCAACAGTGGTTCGGCAATAAGAAGCTGGATGCAGATATTTCCGTGGAACAGCACGAAAAGTTCGCACGAGGGTTCGAGGCGTATCTCCGCACTGGCAAGGCTCCGGCTCCCCAGTTGCACGGTATCTTCAACCGCTTCAAATCTTGGCTGACTTCTATCTATCGAGATTTTAAACAGCTTGGTGGGAAGCCTACGAAAGAAGTGACGGCAGTCATGGACCGTATGCTTGCCACGGAAGATGAAATCTCCATGGCCATGAAAGAACAGATGGTCGATGACTTCAAGCGGGCTGGCGGTATGAAGCTCATGTTGGATGAGAACGCAAGAACGTGGGAAAGATGGTATCAGAAGGTCAGGGAAGAAGCGGAAGCAAAGGTGCTTGAAAAGGCGATGAAAGACCTGGAAGAAGCAGACCGGAAAGATATTGCAGAAGCAATCGAAGCTAAACGGGAACAAGTCGCTTCTGAGATGGGCCAAGATGATTTCTGGCGGGCTGACGAAATGGTCCGCATGAACGGCGAGAACCTGGATGTACTGGCAGATTTCAACTTGACGCCTGAGGAATATCAGGAAGAATTAAAGAAGCGTGGTGGTAGTTTTGAAGCGGCCCTGGATGCCCAAATGAAAGGGTTTACCGAGGAAATGCAAGAATCCAGGCTGGACACAGAAACTCTGTATGAGGATGCCAAAAAGGCCGTGCAGGACTCTGAATATCAAGAGATGTTGCACGCTCTGGAATATGAAGCCCTGGCCGCAAAGGCGAAAGCCTACATTGCCGGGGAAGACGAAGCCGCCGCAAAAGCACAGGCAAGAGAAGATAAAGCAACGGAAAAGGCTAATAATGAAGCGGCGGAAGCGGCTGAAAAGGCTAGGAAAATTGCTGAAAAGCTGGAAGTACAGGAAGACCAGAGGAACGAGAAAGTCAAGGAAGCTCAAACGGAAATGCGGAATATGAAGGCGGGTATCCGGATCGTGCGTGATACCGTGTTGAAGACCGTTTCTGAACGGCGGGCAATGGCACGGCAGTCTCTTTCTACTCTCCCCATCAATCAAGCAACCAACGTAGCCTTGTGGGCAAAGAAGCTGGGGCAGAAGCAGTATGAAGTATTCCGGCTGATGAGCAAGGGCGAATGGGACAAGGCGGCTAATGCTAAGCAACAGCAGTTATTGCTTGCGGCTATGGTCACTGAATCCGGGCGTTTCAAGAAGCTGATTGACCGGCAGGCCGCTAGAATCCAGAAAAATATCCAAACTCTGCAAAAAGGAAATGAACGGATGCCAGCGGCTGAACGCTATTGGTATCAGCATTTAGCCTACGTCCTGGGGCTAGCCAGAAATGACGGACTTCCTCCTTCTAAGGGGATTCCGAAACTGGAAGAACTTTTCCTTTGGCTTACCGGCTCTCCCAATGAGAAGGAAAGTGAAGTCAAAATCCCGCAGTGGCTCGATGCCCTGGGAAATCAAACCCAGAGAATTGGGATGGAAAAACTCTCTCCCAATGGCTGGGAATATGTGAATAAAATCATGAAGGCGCTCTATAAAATGAGCCGCCAGAAAGATAAGCTGAACGTTGTCGAACTAAACGGCGTAAAGGGTGCTCGGATTGACGAGGCCGCGTCCGCTCTGGCTGACAACCTGATTGAGCATAACGGGATTCATATTAAAGAAGACCCATATGACGCAAACCGCTGGACAGATAAGAGAAAACGGAACATGAAGGATGCAAAGGATTTCCTCGGCAGTTATTTTAACAAGCTGATTGCTCCTCTTACCATCTTCCAGCGCATGGATGGGTATATCGGCAAGACGGGCAAGAATGTTACCGGGCTGGCCATTAAGACCTTGTATGATCCTGTTATGAGGGCGACGAACGAGGAAATCAAGCTACAGGCTGAATTTGCCGCAGGCTTGAAAGATGCGTTCGGGGCTTATACAGGGGAAGAATTGGATGATATCAGGAACAAGAGGATTTACCGCTTTGGTAACCGGCTCCTGACCAAAGAGCAGATTATGTGCATGGCCTTAACCGCTGGCACTGAATCCGGTTATAAGCGTGTGTTGGACAACGAGCCAGTGGGGCAAGAGTTTAAATCTCTGCAAATCCGTGAGAGGGTTGTTGCGGACCTGTTCAATGATGTTCTAAAGGAACTTGATAAGCGGGACTGGGCAACTATCACCAAGGTGTGGAATCTGATGGGTGCGCACTATGAAGATGAATCCGGCGTGAAAGAACGGACTACCGGTATCCCCCTGGGGAAACTGGCACACCGGTCCTTCTCTGTAACGGGGAAGGATGGTAATACTTATCAGCTCCGGGGCGGGTATTATCCTGTGGTGTACGACTCTGACCAGTCTGTCAGAACAAGCAATTTAGAAGAAGTGGATACCCTGAAATCCATGGCTCCTGGCGTTGCACGTATGGGACAGGGTAAGGGCTTCACGAAATCCCGTGCAACAACGGTAACTGACCGTCCTCTGAGCTTGTCTTTTGATGTCATCGGCAACAAAGGCGGGGAAATGATGCACTATATCGCGTTCCGGGAAACGGCCTTGGACGTGAATAGAATCATCAATGATCGAAAATTCACCAAAGCAGTAGTTGACTCTATGGGAATGGAAGAATACAAAGCCTTGCGTGACTGGGCCTCTGATATCTGGCAGGCTCCTAAAGAGGGTAAAGAGTGGTATGACCGTTTGGTGAGACGTCTCCGGACTCGGACTACGGCGGCAGTCTTGATGTATCGTACCTCTACGATGCTCCTGAACGTTGCCAACGCTCCGCTGATGATGATGTATTGCGGGGTAGACAACTTTGTCTCCGCTTTTAAGGATTTCTATACCCATCCGGAACAGAACCTCCGGCTTGTGAATGGCCTCTCTCCGTTCATGGCTAAACGTTCTGAGCGGATGGATACGAACCTTAGGGAAGCGATGGAAAGCCAGAACAAGAAGCTCCATGCTTCTAAGCTGACGCAGGCAATCATGGGCAACGGCTTCAAGCTCATTGGAATGACCGATAACATGTTCGCCTATCCTTTGTGGTATAGTGAATATCGCAAAACATTGAATCAGGAAATCCAGATGGGGCATGATAATGAAACCGCACAGCGAAACGCCATTTCCGCAGGTGACAGGGCGGTAGTACGTGTCATTGGTTCTGGCGAAATGAAGGACCTTTCCAAGGCCCAGAAGGGCGGGGAAATGGCCAAGGCGTTGACCATGTTCTATACCTTCCAAAACGCTCTCTACAACATGGCGGCTAATAAGTACTACGCAGGTTTGCAGGCGGCTGAACGGGCTGGGAAAACCGGCTGGAGAAGGTATGCCAGTCGGCAATTCATGGCTCCTATGGCTCATTATCTCTTATTAGGGATAATGGTCAACAGTGCAATTGAAATGGGTATCCGGGGCGCAATGGAAGCCCTGGGCGGGGGCGACGATAAAGAGAAGAAGGATGCGGCCTATTGGCTCCGGAAATTCTCTCAAACCTCCATGGATAACCAGGCGGCTACTATCCCTATCCTACGGGATATCTGGCGTCCTGTTTCCCGCTCTATTTTTGAGCCCGATGCTAAGTGGTTTGGTAATTCCGCTAAGATGACCAGTGCGCTTGACTCTTTTGTACGGCTGTCAGATGCGGGAGTGACGGCTAGTTCTGTAATCAAGAACGACGGAAAGAAAAACCTGGCTGACATTGTGCGGGATGGGGGCCGGGCAATCAACGGAATTGCAGGTTCTCCTGATATGTTGTCTGATGGTATCGCCAACTCTATCCAATACTTCCTGTACCCCAATTCTGAACGGGATCTCCGCCAGCTCATGGGCGCTATTGTCATGGATCGGAAGCTGTCTAAGCCGAAAAAGAACACGGCGAAAAAGACCGGCGACCCGTTCAAAGATGCCAAGCGAAAAGCCCAGCGGGAAAGAAATGCCGCAAAAAAGAAGGCTAAGAACAAGGTAAAATAGTAGTGATATAGGGACCTGATTGCAGGTCCCTTTTCTGTTAAAGGAGCAACTACATGGACGAAGTTTTTCATATCATTTTAGGATCTGTCATTCCAGCAGTCGGCGGTTATATCTGGGGAAAATATAAAAGATATCAGGAAGAGCAGAACCGAGAGAAGCAGGAATACGAGCTGATTAAGCAGGGCCTCCAGAGCCTTCTCCGGGACAGAATGCTACAAGCCTATCATTGCCATAAAGAAAAAGGCTATGCTTCCAGTGCCGACAAAGGAGCATTTGAAGCGATGCACACAGCCTATGCAGGGCTGGGGAAGAACGGCGTGATGGATACCATTTATAAGGAATTTATGGTGTTGCCAGATGAAATGGTTTAATACGATCCGGAACGGGATTATCAAGGCACTGGATAAGACTGGGAAAATGAAAGTGCGGGGGCTTCCCCGTGCTCTTGTCATTCTGCTCATGGTACTTATCCTGTTGATCATAGCCCTATACATAGCAGGGTGGGTGTTTGTTTGGTACTATAGCGGGAAAGTGGAATTTATCGCTCTGAATGAATTACTACGGACCATAACGGGAACAGCTTTCATAGCGGCGGTAGGGTTCCTGGCCAAGGCTCTCATTGATGAAGATGAGAATGGCATCCCGGATTATTTAGAAGAGGAAAAAGATGAAACGAGTAACACTGAAAGACATAGAGACGATGGCTAAAACAGCCTTCCCTGCTTTGTGGCAGGAAGCTAAGCAGATGGGGAGAGATGTAAAAATCTATCTTCACTGGACGGCTGGCCGGTACGGTCAGATGTACGATGACTACCATCTGAACATTGACCAAGACGGTTCTATCTGGGCAAGTACAGATGACTTTTCCGAGACGCTTGCTCACACATGGCATAGAAATACAGCATCTATCGGAATTACGCTCTGTTGCGGATATGGGGCGACTACCGAGGATTTGGGGGAATACCCGCCTACGGTAGCGCAGATTGATTCTATGGCGCAGGTTATTGCCGTCCTTGCTCCGGCATTGTGGTTGACTATTGATTCTAAAAGAGTAATGACCCATGCGGAAGCGGCAGACAATATTGACGGCATGTTACCGGAAGGCGATGAGTACGGACCTAACAACGGATGTGAAAGATGGGACCTGCAATTCCTAGGAACAGATGATAGTCCAGAGTGGATTACGGATTACAATGACCCAAGGACGGGCGGAAATGTAATCCGCGGAAAAGCAAATTGGTATAAAAACAAGTTCGAAGCGATGAAAAGTAACGACGAAGGTTGATTAAAATTTTTTGAAACGGCAAAACGCTCATACGTCTACATATTTAGCTTATGAGCGTTTTTCTATTGTTATGCTATAAACTATATTCGAATGAAAATTTAATGGCCTTAAATCTAAAATATGGGGGTGAAATTTTTGAATGAAAGCCAAAAAATTAAAGTTGCTCTCGTTGGCATTGTGCTTTTTCTTGTTTTGGCTACCATCTACGTGTTTTGGGTCCCGGCTTCTGACCGAGGAACAGTACCAGAAGTTACTGTCCATCAGTCAGAGACAGGAAGAAATATCCGAGACGCTGAACAACGAGCTGACGCTATCAGAAACTCAATTGACCGAGCAACGGAAAGCGTTGGAAGAGTGCAGAACGGAATTGATGAAAGTACAAGAAGAGCTAAAGAAGTCCAAAAGTCAATCGGAAGAACTAAAGCTCTCATTGAAGAAAGCAGAAGACTCTCAGAAGAAAGCCGAACAATCCTTAAAGGATTACCAAAAGTTGATGACAAGTAAATTAGCTACGGCTAAACGGCAAAGGAATTTTTGGGGGCTAGTTGCCGGGTGTGCGGTAGCGGGTTTAATAATCGGGGCGGTGAACTAATGTTTAAATTCACACTGGAAGATGGGCTGAAATTCACACGAGGGGATACCGGGGAAATCCGTCTGAAATCTATCAAAGATGGGACGGAATACACGGATTACACGGCAACTCTTTCTATCAAGAAACATATCAACGATAAAGATTATGTAATAAGAAAAGAGTGCGACAACAATCAATTCGATTTTACCCATGAGGAAACGGAAAACCTTGTTCCGGGGAAATATGTGATGGATATTGAATATCGTGCTGATGGGATGGTTTCCACTCTAGGGGTATGGCCGTGCGAAATTCTAAAGGACGTGACAAGGGGGTAACATGAGCGAATATAAAGTAGAGATTTCTTCTGACAACACAATCACAGTCGGTATCCCTTCTACGGGGAATGGTGTGGCCGGACCTCGTGGGGAAAAAGGATACTCTGCATACGAGCTTGCAGTCAAGAACGGATACACAGGCACGGAAGAGGAATGGCTCAAGTCTCTGCAAGGTCCCCAGGGGGTGAAGGGCGATACCGGGGCTGTGGGGCCTGCAGGCAACAACGGCGCTGATGGCAAGGCTGGCGCTGACGGAGCAGATGGCTTGTCTGCCTACGAGATTGCTGTACAGCGTGGATTTAATGGGAATGAAGACGCATGGCTACAATCTCTGCAAGGCCCGCAGGGAGAAAAAGGCCCAGCCGGGGCTGACGGGAAAAACGGGGTGAACGGCGTAGACGGGAAAGACGGGCTGTCGGCCTATTCTATTGCCGTTAAGAACGGCTACACCGGGAGCGAATCCGAGTGGGCCAACAAGTGGCTCCGGGGAACAATCGTTTCTGCTTCGACCGACTCCGACGGCAACATGCTCTTGACCGACATCAACGGCAATACCATCACCACCCCGCTCAAACCTCTTGCAGAGGCGGCAACAAGTGCAAAAGAGGCGGCCACGTCTGCTGGTAATGCAAAGACCAGTGAACAGAACGCCAGTGCCAGTGCCGCCGCTTCGGCTGTGTCTGCTACGGACAGCGCCAATAGTGCAAAAGAGGCGGCCACGTCTGCGGCCAATGCGGCGGAAAGCGCCAACATTGCGACTTCCGGTCAGGTTAATGCTGACTGGAACGTGACGGACAGCACGAGCAAGGCGTTTATTAAGAATAAACCACAAGTAATAGATGAGCAGGGAGTAACGACTATTGCACAACGCATCACGGATGCTGGACTGGATGACGTAATGCTTTACATGGCAAACGGTATTACTACAAAAGCTTTAACTGTGTATGAGGAGTCTTCCGTCCCCACAGCGAACGCTGGCAACAGCAGTAAAGCCATTGCTAATACCGAGTTCGTTGCGAAATCCATCGCCGCTCTAGTCAACGGCGCACCCGACCAGCTGAACACACTTAACGAGCTGGCAAAGGCTCTGGGCAACGATTCCAACTTTGCATCTACCGTGACGACGGAGCTGGCAAAGAAGCTGAACAGCACCGAAGCCGAAAGCACGTACGCAACGAAGACGGAAGCCGGGGTGACGTACCAGATTAAGCGCAACACGGCTTACAAGGTTAGCGACGTACTGACCTCTCCAAGCCTTCCACCGGGCTGTGTAATCGTCGTGACTCAAGCAGGGACGACGGGTAGCACAGAGCCGGACTGGACGACCGTTAAAAGTAACATAGGGTGGGTGATAACTGATGGAACTGTAACGTTTTACATCAACGATACACTGAGCAAACACAGTATAGGTGACATTGTCTATAAGCCAACGACAAAGACAGGGAAACACGAGTACCTTCTGCCTTTGGATGGACAGACAATCGACGGGGATAAATATAAACGGCTGGTGGATTATCTGGGGACGGCGACGCTACCGAACCTTAACGGGCGTTATCTGAGAGCGGACACCACGCCGGGGCAGATAGTGGAAGCGGGGCTACCAAACATCACTGGTTCGTTTGGGAAAAATTACACATTTCAAGACCAAGTCAATGCAACGGGAGTAGTTTCAGAACAGCATTACAGCACATCTTCTAAACCATATGGAGATAATAACAAGAATGGGGCTGCTGCCACTTATAACCTCGACGCTTCCCGTTCATCTGCTATCTACGGTAAGTCCACCACAGTGACCCCGTTAACCTATACCGTGCGAGCTTTTATCTGCTATGCATAAAGGAGTAAACATGACTGAATTTACAGACGGAACGGCGAAATTTATTGTTACAAATTCTGGTGGAGTACTACCCGGAACTGTAACAGCGTTCTCCGGGACGTTTAAAGACGGATACCCGGTTGACAAAAACACGGGGGTGGTAAACCGTGAATGGCACTTATGCGATGGGACGAATGGTACGCCGGACTTGCGAAACCGCTTTATCTACGGCGGGACAGGGACGAACAACGGGGCAACGGGCGGGGAAGCAAGCCACACACTGACGGAAGCGGAACTGCCGAAGATTACGGGCGATGCCCAGTTCCGGCTGGTAGGTAGTAGCACCAATATTATAGGTGAATTAAAAGATGATGCGTCGAAATCCGGAGTCTTTTCATTTATCCCGTCTGGCGGCAGTAAATGGGGCACCAGTATGCAATTCGGAGATCCGGCCACCCGTAACGCGGACGTTTTACACCTTGCCTTCGGCGGTAATCAGCCCCACAACAATATGCCACCGTACTACGTGCTGGCGTTTATGATGAAACTGTAAATAAGGAGCTTACAACTTGAAATATTTTGTGTATGCACCATTGCAGATTATCTGTATGGTGTTCTGCTATTTGACCAACTGGCTAGTGGTTCTGTTCGGAACAGAAGAAGGCCAGCTTCCCGGCTTGTTGAATCTCTGGAACACATGGGACGACACGCTGGACAACAAGACAGATATAGGCCGTATGCCTCAATTCCTGCGGTACAAGTGGGACGAGCATTATCAAGCCTATACGGTACAGCTGAACGGTCGGACGGTCTATCGGGAACTCCTGGTCAAGCCGTTTACCACAGCGGAAAAGATTAAAAGATATTTTTGCCGGGTACATTGGCTGTATCGCAATTGTGCCTACGGATTTGCCTACTATCTTTTCGGGGAAAATGCGTTTCCTCCCTTCCAGCTGGATGAGAAGGAATATGGGTATTTCATCCATGGGAACGAGGGAAGTATCCCTCTCCGTGATGGGTGGCCGGTAATAGTCAGATATGAAAACCCGTGGGCCTTTAAATGCACGGCTCCGATTAATAAAACATGGCGCTGGGAAATCTACCTGGGGTGGAAGATTCAACGTCGGCTGACCATTCCACACCGGGCAATGCTGGCTTTCCGGGTGTGGATCAAGCATCGGTGAACTGCACATAAACTGCACAGAACTTATTTCTTTCTAAATTCTAAACATGATATAATATAACAGAAGTTACCAAAACACTGATTTTACCTTAATTGTATGAAAACGACGAAAACATTGAAAACGAATTGCCAGTGCGCTATAATTAGTGTATAATCAAGTCCATAAGAAAAGCCTGATTGCAATTGCCTGATCCGATCAGTGTTGCAGCAGGAAGGGCCCAAGGCCCGGATTGCTGTCAATGGATGCAATACTGTTTGTTTCTAATTCAATTTTAGAAGGGATGGTTTTGTTATGCGTGAAGTTGTCATTGCAAGTGCTGTAAGAACGGCTATCGGTAAGTTTGGCGGAAGCCTGACCCCGCTGTCCGCTCCCCAGATGGGTGCCGTCGTCATCAAAGAGGCCCTGAACCGGGCTGCTTTGAAGCCGGAACTGGTGGACGAAGTCATCATGGGGAATGTGCTCCAGGCAGGCCTGGGCCAAAACCCTGCAAGACAAGCTGCAATTTTTGCCGGACTGCCCGTAGAAGTCCCTGCTTTTACGGTCAATAAGGTCTGCGGTTCCGGTCTGAAATGCGTGGAACTGGCTGCCCAGTCCATCCTGGCTGGCGATAATGATATCGTGGTAGCCGGCGGTATGGAAAGCATGTCCAACGCTCCCTTTACGGTTCCCGGCAAAGCCCGTTGGGGAATGAAGATGGGCGATCAGAAGATGATCGACGTGATGATCCGGGACGGCCTGTGGGATGCGTTCAACGATTACCACATGGGCATCACCTCGGAAAATGTCGCGGAAAAATTCGGCGTCACCCGGGAAGACCAGGATGAAGTGGCCTGCCGTTCCCAGGCAAGAGCTATCGAAGCCATCAAGAGCGGAGCCTTCAAAGAAGAAATCGTCCCTGTGACCATTAAAACCAAAAAAGGCGAAAAAGTCTTCGATACCGATGAATTCCCCAGAGAAGGGACTACCATGGAAGTCCTGGCCAAACTGCGTCCGGCCTTCAAGAAGGGCGGCACCGTTACAGCTGGCAATGCTTCCGGCCTGAACGACGGGGCGGCTGCTCTGGTATTGATGACCGCTGACAAAGCCAAAGAACTGGGCATCAAACCGCTGGCCAAGATCGTATCCTACGCTTCTGCCGGTGTGGATCCTGCCATCATGGGCATCGGGCCCATCCCTGCCAGCCGGAAAGCCCTGGCCAAAGCCGGTCTGGAAGTCAAGGACATGGATCTGGTGGAAGCCAACGAAGCTTTCGCCGCCCAGACTGTAGAAGTAGGCCGGGAACTGCAGCTGGATTGGGCTAAGACCAACGTCAACGGCGGTGCCATCGCCCTGGGCCACCCCATCGGTGCATCCGGTGCCCGGATCCTGGTCACCCTGCTGTATGCCCTGAAACATAGAAACAAGAAACTGGGCCTGGCCACCCTGTGCATCGGTGGCGGCATGGGTACAGCCACTGTAGTGGAAATGCTCTAAGCAATCCAGGGAGCACTGCTTCCTGAAGCGGGGTTCCCTCTAAAAATCATCCTTACAAAAGGAAAAAAAGAGGAAAGAGGTATATCACTATGGATTTTAACCTGACAGAAGACCAACAGATGATCAAAGATATGGCTGCGGAATTCGCACAGAAATTCCTGGCTCCTACGGTGGAAGAAAGAGACAAGAACCATATCTGGGATCGGAAACTGATCGACAAGATGGGCGAAGCTGGATTCTGCGGCATCTGCTTCCCGGAAGAATACGGTGGCATGGGACTGGATGTCCTGAGCTATATCCTGGCAGTGGAAGAACTGTCTAAAGTAGATGATGGTACCGGTATCACCCTCAGCGCCAACGTTTCCCTGTGCGCTACCCCGATTTACATGTTCGGGACCGAAGAACAGAAACAAAAATACCTGGCTCCCATTGCAGAAGGCACCCATGTAGGGGCTTTCGGCCTGACCGAACCTTCCGCCGGGACCGATGCTTCCGCTCAGCAGACCACGGCTGTCCTGAAGGGTGACAAATACATCCTGAACGGCTCCAAGATCTTCATCACCAACGGCAAGGAAGCCGATACCTATGTGGTATTCGCCATGACTGACAAGAGCCAAGGCGTACATGGGATCTCCGCTTTCATCCTGGAAAAAGGCATGCCCGGCTTCCGCTTCGGCAAGATCGAAGACAAGATGGGCGGCCATACCTCCATCACCGCAGAACTGATCTTTGAAGACTGCGAAGTCCCCAAAGAAAACCTGCTGGGCAAAGAAGGGGAAGGCTTCAAGATCGCTATGGAAACCCTGGATGGCGGCCGTATCGGCGTAGCTGCTCAGGCTCTGGGCATTGCTGAAGGCGCTCTGGCTGCTGCTGTGAAATACTCCAAAGAACGGGAACAGTTCGGCCGTTCCATTTCCAAATTCCAGGCTCTGCAGTTCATGATGGCTGACATGGCCACCAAGATCGAAGCGGCCCGGTATCTGGTATACCATGCTGCCATGCTGAAGAACGAAGGGAAACCGTATTCCGAAGCTGCTGCCATGGCCAAATGCTTCGCTTCCGATGTGGCTATGGAAGTCACCACCGATGCGGTACAGATCTTCGGCGGCTATGGCTACACGGTGGACTATCCGGCAGAACGCTACATGCGGAACGCCAAGATCACCCAGATCTACGAAGGCACCAACCAGGTTATGCGGATCGTAACCTCCCGTGCCCTGCTGCGTGACAAGAAAAAATAATCTTTTCTACCAAGAAAGAGAAACTGGGGGGGCTGGTGTATGCCAGCCCTTCCTTTACAGAGAGGATGGGGACCCTCTCCTGCAAGTTTCACCAGGATTCAAGATTTGCTCATTTATGAGGTAAAAAGGAGATCTGTTACTATGGAACTGAAGAAAGTTATGGTAATCGGCGCTGGCCAGATGGGCAGCGGTATTGCACAGGTCATGGCTGCTCATGGGGTAGAAGTGACCCTGCGGGATATCAAACAGGAATTCGTCGACCGGGGCATTGCCAAAATCGAAAAAAGCCTGGCGCACAGTGTCACCAAGGGCCGTATCACGGAAGAAGACAAGAATGCTACCATGGCCCGGATCCATGGGGTCGTGGATCTGACTCCGGAAGCCTGCGATGTGCATCTGGCCATCGAAGCGGCTACGGAAAACGTGAAGATCAAACAAAGCATCTTCAAGGAACTGGATGAAAAGCTGCCGAAAGATGCCATCATCGCCAGCAACACCTCTTCTGTTTCCATCACCATGCTGGCTGCCGGGACTTCCCGTCCGGACAAATTCATCGGCATGCACTTCTTCAATCCGGCTCCTGTAATGAAGCTGGTGGAAGTGACCAAGGGCCTGGGGACTTCCGAAGAGACCTTCGAAAAGGTCTTCGAACTGGCCAAAGCACTGGATAAGAACCCGGTGAAAGTCAACGATGCTCCTGGGTTCGTGGGCAACCGGATCATGATCCCCATGATCAACGAAGCCATCTTCACCCTGAGCGAAGGCGTTGCCAGCGCAGAAGACATCGACGCCGTTGCCAAACTGGGCTTCAACCATCCCATGGGGCCTCTGGCTCTGTCCGACCTGATCGGGAACGATACGGTCCTGGCCATCATGGAAGTGCTGTACAAGGGCTTTGGCGATCCCAAATATCGTCCGGCTCCTCTCCTGCGGAAAATGGTAGAAGCGGGCTATCTGGGCCGCAAGACGGGCAAAGGTTTCTACGACTATAACAAATAATCGATCTGGATAGGGGTGTCACCCATGTACGAATATAAGAATTTGTTGGTAGAAATTGCAGAGGACGGGGTCACGACAGTATCTGTCAACCGCCCGAAATTCCTGAATGCCCTGGATACGGCTACCCTGCAGGAAATGAAAGACTGCTTCAATCGCCTGGCGACGGATCCGGAGGTCAAAGCCGTGATCATCCGGGGATCTG
Organism: Acidaminococcus nyctereutis; assembly: GCF_052216985.1. Classification (NCBI taxonomy): domain Bacteria; kingdom Bacillati; phylum Bacillota; class Negativicutes; order Acidaminococcales; family Acidaminococcaceae; genus Acidaminococcus; species Acidaminococcus nyctereutis. The sequence continues at coordinate 3,413 of NZ_JBQOUY010000008.1, read as the reverse complement.
GTGAAAAGGCGTTTGTAGCCGGTGCCGACCTGAAAGCCATGAGCACCATGACCGCTGTGGAAGGGAGAGATTTCTCCAACTTGGGCCACGAAGTTTTCGATGCCATCGAAAAGCTGCCGGTGGTAGCGGTAGCGGCCGTCAACGGCTATGCCCTGGGCGGCGGCTGTGAACTGGCCCTGGCCTGTGATTTCCGGTTTGCTTCCACCACGGCCAAATTTGGCCAGCCGGAAGTGAACTATGGGATCATCCCTGGTTTCGGCGGTTCCCAGCGGCTGTCCCGGCTGATCGGGAAAGGGTATGCCAAGGAAATGATCTATACCGGTGCCATGGTGGATGCTCAGGAAGCGTTCCGGATCGGACTGGTGAACCGTGTGGTGGAGCCGGAAGAACTGATCCCTGCCTGCGAAGAAATCTGCCGGAAGATCATGAAAAAGGCACCCATCGCCATTGCCAGCGCCAAAGATGCCATCAACCGGGGCGCCAGCATGGATCTGGAATCCAGCCTCAGCTACGAAGCCCAGGTGTTCGGCACCTGCTTCGCCACCCTGGACCAGAAGGAAGGCATGAAGGCGTTCCTGGAAAAACGGAAACCGGTGTTTATGAATAAGTAAGGGCTGTTGCGCAGCCTGTCAAAGAGCAGCTGTCAACTCAGTAGCCGAAAGAAAGAACCCGCCTTTGCAGACGGGTTCTTTTTATACTGTGAGGAAAAGATATGAAAAAACTCTGGTTTTGTATTTTTTGCATCCTTCTGGTGGCTGTTGCCGGACTGGTGCTGCGGCCATCTTTCTCGAAAGGAACTGAGGAGGGGAAGCCGGACCAGGCGGATCCTCTGGCCCAAAAAATCGCTGCCATGACTCCGGAGAAGAAAGCCGGGCAGCTGATGCTGGTGGGGATGGACGGGACGGGACCTTCTGCCGCTTTCCAGAAGGAACTGCAGGAAAACCACTATGGAGGGGTGATCCTGTTCGACCGGAATATGGCGGATCCGGCACAGGTGAAAACCTTGAATACCCGGCTCCAATCCCTGGCCCAGCCAGCGCCCCTTTTCATCGGAGTGGACGAAGAGGGGGGACAGGTGGCCCGGATGAAGGACAAATTGCCGGCGCCGCCTTCCCAGGAAGCCATCGGTCGGACGGGGAAACCGGAACTTGCGGAGGCATGGGCGGTCAAGACCGGGAAACAGCTGAAAGCCCTGGGCTTTAATCTGAACCTGGCTCCCGTGGCCGATGTGGGCAGCGATGCCGGCCGCAGCTACAGCAAGGATCCGGCCACTGTGGCAAAATTTGTGGAACAGGCCTTGGCCGGATACGGAAAAGTCCCCCTGATGGCCTGCCTGAAGCATTTCCCCGGGTTGGGGAAGGGTGAGGAAGATACCCACAAGGGGCGGGTCACTGTCTCTGCCAGCCGGGACCTTCTGGAACGGGAAGATATGCTGCCCTTCCGTCAGGCACTGGAAAGATTTCCAGAGCCCCGGTTCGCCATCATGGTGACCCATGTGGAGTACCCAGCCCTGGATCCGGACTGGCCCGCTTCCCTGTCCCAGGTCATCATGGGAGAACTGCTCCGGAAGCAGCTCCAATTCGGCGGTCTCATCATCACCGATGACCTGACCATGGGGGCAATCGCCGGCCGCTGGCCTCTGGAAGAAGCAGCGGTCCGGGCACTCCAGGCCGGAGCAGACCTGGTGATGGTGTGCCATGGGCCGGAAAAGATCCGCCAGGTCCACAGCGCCATCGCCCGGGCCATCCGGGAGGGACAGCTGCCCCGGGATCAGGTAGACCGGTCCCTGTACCGGATCTTCCAGGCAAAGGAAAGACTATAATCTGGAAAATATGGTATACTGGACGCAGCATAGAGAAAGAGAAAAGAAAGAGAGGTTTTCACCATGAACGAACCATACAGCAGAAAAGAGTCCGCCTGGGCGCGGATGGACGAAACCGAACGGCAGGAGACCTTGGCCTACGGAGAACGGTATAAGGCGTTCCTGGACAGGGCCCGGACGGAACGGCTGGCTGTGCGGGAAATCCTGGCACAGGCTGAACAAGCCGGCTTCAAGCCCCTGTATGAGGCCAAAGAACTGAAGCCCGGTGACAAGGTCTACTGGAACCAGAAAGGAAAAGCCTGTATCCTGGCCGTAATCGGGGAGGAACCCGTCCATGAAGGGCTCAAGATCGTGGGCTCCCATATCGATTCCCCCCGTCTGGACCTGAAGGGGAACCCGGTCCACGAACAGGATGGGGTGGTGTATTTCCGGACCCATTACTACGGAGGCATCAAGAAGTACCAGTGGCCCTGCCTCCCCCTGGCCCTGGTGGGTATCATCCATACGAAGGACGGGCGGACCCTGGACGTGAACATCGGCATGGAGGAAGAGGACCCGGTGTTCTATATTACGGATCTATTGATCCACATGGCCCAAGACCAGATGAAGAAGACCCTGGCGGAAGGGGTGACGGGGGAACAGCTCCAGGCGGTGATCGGCACTCACGCGGAAAAAGACCAGAAGGTGAAGGACGCCCTGATGGCCCTCTTGAAGGATACCTACGGGGTGGAAGAGGAAGATTTCACCACGGCGGAACTGGAACTGGTCCCGGCCCTGAAAAGCCGGGATGTGGGCTTTGACCGGTCCCTGATCGCCGGTTATGGCCAGGATGACCGGGTGTGTTCCTATGCCAACCTGGAAGCCATCCTGGAAGCGGCTCCCGGCCGCAAGACCCAGGCAGCTTTGTTTGCGGACAAGGAAGAAATCGGGTCCTATGGGAATACGGGGATGCAGTCTTCTTATTTTGCCAAATTCGTCATGAAGCTATTGGCCATCCAGGATAGGGGCAGCCTGCTGGATTTCTATGAAACCATGGAAAACAGCGAGATGCTCTCCGGGGACGTGAACAGCTGCCTGGATCCCATGTTCCCGGAAGTGACGGAAAAGGACAACGCGGCCCTTTTGGGCTACGGAGTGGCCCTGACCAAGTACACCGGCGCCCGGGGCAAGGCGGGCAGCAACGATGCCAACAGCGAGTTCATCCAGAAGATCCGGACCATCTTCAACGCAGCCGGGGTGGCCTGGCAGATCGGTGAACTGGGGAAAGTGGACCAGGGAGGCGGCGGCACCATCGCCTACATGCTGGCGGACTGGGGCTGCGAAGTGGTGGACTGCGGCACCGCCATGCTGAGCATGCACTCTCCCTACGACCTGCTGAGCAAAGCCGATGCCTACGAGACATACCGGGCGTACAAGGCGTTTTTTGAGAGCAAATGAAAAAAGGGGTTGTTGCATGCGCAACAGCCCCTTTTTTGAGGTCTCGGGTCTCGAGTCGTGAGTCTCGAGCCGTTGGATAGAACCTGTCCCCATGGCCAGGTTCTTTTGAAGGTGTAGAACCAGTATCGTGCTGGATATAGAAACGAATATCTTA